>JAICKZ010000212.1 GCA_025927665.1 Steroidobacteraceae bacterium
CCGGTTGGTCAATGGATGAAGTTTATAAATATTGTCGCATTGATCCTTGGTTTCTGGTGCAGATCGAAGACTTGATGAAGGAAGAAAAACAAATCGCAGCACAAGGATTGGATGTCTTTGAAGTCAATCGTCTGCGGCAACTTAAGCGCAAGGGGTTTGCTGACAGTCGTATTGCAAAATTGATTGGCACCGATGAAGCTTCGGTACGACGTCGTCGCCAGCGCTTGAACGTACGTCCGGTATATAAACGTGTGGATACGTGTGCCGCGGAGTTTTCAACTTCAACTGCTTATCTGTATTCAACTTACGATGAAGAATGCGAAGCGAATCCCACCGCGCGCAACAAGATCATGATTCTCGGTGGTGGTCCTAATCGTATTGGTCAGGGAATCGAATTCGATTATTGCTGTGTGCATGCCGCGTTTGCATTGCGCGAGGCCGGCTATGAAACCATCATGGTCAATTGCAACCCAGAAACCGTATCCACTGATTACGATACGTCAGACCGCTTATATTTTGAGCCATTGACATTTGAAGATGTCATGGAAATTATCGATAAAGAAAAACCCATTGGAGTCATTGTTCAATACGGCGGTCAAACACCATTGAAATTAAGTCGTGCATTGGAAGCCGCCGGTGCACCCATCATCGGCACTTCACCCGATGCAATCGATGTGGCCGAAGATCGCGAACGCTTTCAGCAATTGGTTACACAATTGGCATTGAAGCAGCCACCCAATCGCACTGCACGCACCGAGGAGGCGGCAGTTCAAGCGGCAAAGGAGATTGGTTATCCGTTGGTAGTGCGTCCTTCGTATGTACTGGGTGGACGTGCCATGGAAGTGGTGTTTACAGAAGCGGATCTGCGCATCTACATGACCGAAGCGGTTACCGTTTCAAATGACAGTCCCGTGTTACTCGATAGATTTCTTGATGTCGCAATCGAAGTCGATGTAGATGCCATTTGTGATGGCGACGATGTATTCATCGGTGGCATCATGGAACATATTGAACAAGCCGGTGTACATTCGGGCGATTCAAGTTGTTCATTACCACCCAATAGTTTAAGTGCCGAAGTTCAAGCCGAGTTGCGCATGCAAACACGCAAGCTTGCGTTGGCACTTAAAGTAGTTGGGCTGATGAATATTCAATTCGCGATTCAAAACAAGGTGATCTATGTACTTGAAGTGAATCCACGTGCCTCTCGCACGGTGCCGTTTGTTTCCAAGGCCACGGGCGTACCGCTTGCAAAAATGGCAGCGCGAGTCATGGCTGGTGAAAAGTTGAAAGCACTGGATTTGATTAAAGAACGCATGCCGAAATTCTTTTCGGTAAAAGAAGCGGTTTTCCCGTTCGCAAAATTTCCCGATGCCGATCCGATTCTTGGACCAGAGATGAAATCCACTGGTGAAGTGATGGGCACCGGTCGCAGTTTTGGTGAAGCCTATGCCAAGGCGCAATTGGCTTCTGGCGTGGTATTGCCGACGCGCGGTGTGTGTTTGATCAGTGTGCGCGAACGCGATAAAGAATTGGCTGCGACGTTGGCAAAAAGATTACTCGATCGTGGTTTTGAAATCGCCGCCACCGCAGGCACCGCTAAAGTGATTGCAGCAGCCGGATTGACAGTGCGCATCGTCAATAAAGTTCGCGAAGGGCGTCCACACATTGTAGACATGATCAAGAACGACGAGATTTCGCTGATCGTTAACACCACTGAAGGCAAGCAAGCCACATTAGAGTCACGTTCTATACGTCGCGAAGCGGTACATCGTAAAGTGACTTATTACACGACCATTAATGCCGCATTGGCAACTTGCGAAGCACTGGATCATCTCGATTCTGGTGAAGTCAATTTGTTGCGTGATATGCATAACGAAGTTAAACAAAAAGAGGTTGGCACATGAAGCGTGCACCACTGACCAAAGTTGGCGCAGAAAAACTGCGTAATGAATTGCGTCGCCTTAAGACTGAAGAGCGCCCACGCATTATTCAAGCTATCGCTGAAGCTCGCGCTCATGGTGATTTAAGCGAGAACGCTGAATACGCTGCTGCGCGTGAAGCGCAAAGTTTTGCTGAAGGACGCATTAAAGATATCGAAGCAATGTTGTCCAACTCTGAGATCATCGACGTAGCCGCTTTGCCGTCCATCGATCGTGTTGTATTTGGTGCCACGGTGGAACTGGTGCCTGAAGAAGGTGGCAACAAAGTAATTTATCAACTTGTTGGTGATGCTGAAGCGGATATCAAAGTCGGTTTGATTTCAATTTCCTCACCCATCGCAAGAGCGATGGTAGGTAAAAGCGAAGGCGATATTGTTGAAGTCGCTGCACCTGGTGGCATACGCAGCTACGAGATTGTGGGCATCAAATACGTTTAGTCATCGTTGGTCATGAGTTCATCAGTACAGAGCAATGCAAATTGCATGTGATGTACGATATCTTACGAGTTGGCAAAGCTGCCTGTCGCCTAAAGACTCTACGCTGCTTATTAGTGGACGTTCACGATAACCGAAATACTGTGCCTAGCACTCGGTAATAGACTCGAGAGGAAACATGCCGTATGAAAGTCATCGCTATTGCGGCGCTTATTGCTTTTTCGGCTGGAGCATCCGCTGCAAATTCTACACAAAAATCACAGGCATCACTCCAACCAATCGTTGTTCAACAACATTCGCCATTATCGGTGCAATTTGATCGCGGCACAGACCAAAGTCCATTCGTTGTCAGTAACAAGCCAAGTGCCGAGGACAAAGCCGACGCACATGAACTGGCCGTTGCTACGGACAACTTGGCAAAATGGACGCGAGGACTTGCCATTGCATCGTTTTTTGCAACGCTATTTGCAGCGTGCTCAACAATTCTGGCATGGATAGCCACTCATGATCTCCGGAAACTAGAGCGCGCTTATGTATTCGTGACAGTTAAGTGCACAGGGTTCGGTAACTCCGGGAACGATGGCGGTCGAACTATAAATATAAAAGCGAATTTCCATAACCATGGCAAAACTCCGGCGATCCTCAAGAGTTTTAGGCTTAATGGAGTGTACAGTGATATCCCTCCCACAAAACTTATTGATCATGCCAATGCCACTAGAAAACTCCCCGATGGTCTGGTGATTGGCCGCGCTAAGCACTGGGAACAACCGCATGGAGAACAACTAACGCAGGAACAGTTCACAAGCCTCACAGACATCATCCAGCGCGTCTACATCGTCGGTGTACTAAAGTATGAAGATGTGATGGGTGTTAAGCACGAAGTTGGTTTCTGCTGGATGTCACAGCCACAGCTCAATAATGATGGTATCCAATTCACGATCTGCCCTTCACCTCTCAACTACACCACATAAGCTTTCTGTAGAGTAGTCAAGCTACCTTACTGCGCAGTAATGCGACAGGCTTGACTGAGTCTTCAAGATCTAGCATCAAAAACTCAGAAAATTGATGAGAAGAATGTTGTCTTTACAGAGCAACTCACGTATTGCGGATATTTTATATTCAACGTCGACTTATCGAAGAGACTAGGCAATAGTCGTTACATCTCGAAAGAAGAACGACATGCTCGAAAAAGTGAACATCAATTTAAATCATGTTTCAGTAGCTCAGTTTGGATCAGGGCAAATGGCTTCAATGCATCGCAATACGCAATAAGAAGAAAGTTGGCCTTAGTTGGAATGTAGCGTACGCATGCAGTACACTTTGATTATAACTATTCTCCAAGCTGAGCAATCATGACTCAAGATAATCGTTTAACAATTGCGGCCATTGCGATTCTGGCGTATCTGTCTGCCGATGTTGCTCATCATGTATTGGGTCATGGTGCGGCTTGTTTGATTTCTGGCGGTCATATCAATTTACTGACTTCCGTTTTTGTAAACTGTTCTCTCAAAGGATCGGCGATTGATCTTGCTGGTCCAACCGCCAATTTAATATTGGGATCACTTGCATGGATGATTTTATTTTTTATGCGTCGTGTGCCATCTTCAACTCGGCTTTTCATCATACTTGTCGTAGCTTTCAATTTATTTTGGTTTTGGTTGCAGTTGATATTTAGTGTGATAACCATGACCGATGATTGGGCGTGGCCAATGCGACAATTTCACATCGCTGAATTCGGTCGATATGGAATGATTGCAGTGGGTGTTTTGGGATATATTTTCGCAAGCCGCTTGGTTGCCAGACAATTCACATGCTTTTCAACGACCTCTGATCGTGTAAAAGTAATCGTTGGAATCGCTTGGATCAGTGCAGGCGTCATTGCAGCCGCAACCGCTGCCTTTGATCAACATCCAATGGTGACATTGTGGCGGACGGCATTACCACAGTCTTTATTGTTGTCCATTGGCTTATTATTCATACCCAAGAAAGTGGCGGCGATATCTTCTACTGGCGAAGCAGCGGCTCCTTTGCCGCTATCAATTTATTGGATTATCACTGCCGCAGTGTGTGCAGTGGCTTCCATTGTTTTACTTGGTCCTGGCTTTACACTCACGATGTGATTTATTGAAGACAAGAAATAGTTTACAAATGTGCCTGTAATTTAAGTTGCTTGCTTTCGCGCTGTCACTTCAATTTCAATTTTCATTCTTGGATCAGCCAGTCCGGCACTGATCATCATCGCAGCGGGACGAATGTTACCAAAGTATTTGCGTAACACTGGCCAGCATTGTTGAAATTCATTTGCCATTGGTAATACATACGTTACACGTACTACATCACTCAGGCTTGAACCTGCTTGTTGTAATGCGGCGCTGATGTTTTGCATACATTGTTCAGTTTGTGTAACAACATCATCAGCAATGGTCATGGTTTGATAATTGAATCCGGTAGTGCCAGAAACAAATATCCATTCACCATCCACCACTGCACGTGAATAACCGATATCGCGTTCAAAGGTAGAGCCGGAACTGATGAGTTGTCGTGACATGAAAAAGTGTCTCTGATTTGTGGTTCAACTACTCGATTATAGATTGGTTACGTACAATACATTGCTTAAGAACTGCATTCCCGTGAAAGCGGCAATCCAGTTAGACAAATTCCGTTAACCCTGAGCCTGTCGAAGGGTTCATCAAAATAATAGTGAGGGTTCCCCTTTCGATAGAGCAGGGCTCACCATAATTGAATACAACTCGATTCCGCCTTCACGGGAATGGCAATAACTGTGGGACTTCTCTACAAGCATTACTTATTCGCCAATTTCGCGAGCGCGCCTGCGGCAGAAACAAATTCACTGGGCATCATCACCACTGTCATGGTGTTTTGTTCCGCACCAATTTCGGTGAGCATCTGCATGCGTCTTAATTCCAGTGCTGCGCCAGATTGACTAATTTCATCGGCGGCTTGACGCAGTTTCACCGCAGCTTCCAATTCTGCTTCGGCCTTGATAATACGCGCACGTTTCTCGCGCAATGCTTCGGCCTCCTGTGCCATCGCACGTTGCATGGTTAAAGGAATCTCAACATCCTTCATCTCTACACGTTCTACTTGCACGCCCCAAGGCTCAGTGACTTTGTCGATCAATACCTCAAGATTTTCAGACAACTTCTCTTGTTCTTTTAATATCTCATCAAGTGAATGCTTGCCGATTACTGTTCGTAATGCGGTGAGCGAAGTTTGTGTGACTGCGGATACATACGATTCCACTTCAATCACGGCTTCTTTAGGAAGAGTGACTCGATACCAGATGACTGCACGTACTTTAACTGGCACATTGTCTTTGGTCATACTTTCTTGAGGTTCAATTGATAACGTCACTACACGCACGTCAACTAAACGCATGGTATCGATTCCAGGAATAATCCAAGTCAAACCGGGTTCGCGAGTGGATAGAA
>JAICKZ010000277.1 GCA_025927665.1 Steroidobacteraceae bacterium
GATCAGGATAGTGTTGAGGAGGAGCTTGTCGTGCTACGCGTAGACGCATTTAGTTATCTATAAACGGACGTAGGATTCCCCAGTTCAACATTCTGGCGCCGAACTTGGGTCGATGTGGTGATGGTGGATTCAACGCTAATTTTTTGGCCGCTTCACGTAGTTCCGAACCCGATACCAACTTATCGATCAAGCCCAATTGCAACGCTTTATCTGCACGTACATTACGCCCCGTTAAAATCAAATCCATCGCGGCCGCAGAGCCAATCAATTGCACCGTGCGAATAGTGCCGCCAAAACCCGGGTGGATTCCCAGTTGAATTTCGGGCAATCCCAATGAAGTCTTGCCATCGCTGGCAGCAATGCGATATCGGCACGCTAACGCCAATTCCATACCACCACCTAAAGCAAAACCATGAATGGCTGCAACGGTCGGGCAGGGCAGCGCTTCAAGTCGATCCAATACTTTCTGGCCGCGACGTATTAATTCGTACGCCGCTTTCGGATCAGTTAATGCCGTGAATTCTTTAATATCTGCGCCAGCTATAAAACCGCTTTCTTTTGCCGATACCACAATAACAGCGCGTGGTTTTAGTGATTCTAGTTCCGTAAGGCGTTGGTTCAGCGCATCCATAGCGGCATGTGACAGCGTATTCGCTGATGACTGTGGCTTATCGAATTCCAGCCAGGCAACTTGATCACCGTCTACATTCAAATGCCACATTTCATCAGCTGCTACTGTCGCCATCACATTGGTTTCCTGGATAGTTAGGAATGAGTAGATGTGTTATACGCTTTTTAACTTTCGTTACGAATCTTGAAATCGCATACC
This sequence comes from Steroidobacteraceae bacterium, assembly GCA_025927665.1. Classification (GTDB taxonomy): domain Bacteria; phylum Pseudomonadota; class Gammaproteobacteria; order Steroidobacterales; family Steroidobacteraceae; genus CAILZL01. The sequence goes on from JAICKZ010000277.1 coordinate 830, forward strand.
AAGGGCAGATGATCCGAAAATAACACACGTGGAATCTCGAAGTGAGTGATTTCAATCTGCTTTGAATGCAAGATAAAATCCAGTTCACGACGTGGCGAACTACTGGGATAGGTAGAGACACCCTGAGGATTAGCGCTGACCAATCCGGCAGCCTGACAAAATAGGTAGATTTCGTGGTCACCCCAGAAGGTATTGAAATCACCAGCCACGATGACTGGTTTGGTGCAATTCTTAACCAGTCCATGCAAGTAACGCAGTTGGTCGTGACGATGCCGAAATTTGATGGACAAATGCACCAGAAAAATCGCGCAATCTTCCAGTTCCAGTTCAATGATCAGACGTTTGATCCCGGTATCGAAATAATGAAACCGTTCGCCGGCAACTCGCGGTGAAGCCAGAAACGCATTGCCTTGCTTGCGCACGATAGGCATGAACTGATTAATCGATGACACACCGTACTTGCATTGATAGATTGAGTAATGCCCCAGTGAATCCGCAATATAGTGAGCCTGATTGATCAGTCCCGAGCGAATCGAACCGGTGTCAACTTCAACCAGTCCCACAACGTCCGGGTCTTGTGCCCTGATGAATTGAGTAATACCCTTCAACACACGTTTATTGCTGCGTAAATAACCCGCACCCGGCAGTGGCAGATGAAAGGTAGCGCCAGTGCCGGTGGCATAGCGAATGTTGTATAAGAGAAATCGCATAATTTGATATAGGCGCGTATTTTGAACAGATCACATGAGTTTACAATAGCGCAACCATTCAAACATATTGTCAGTAAATTTGAGAGTGCGGTTATTGATCAGCTTATTGATGAATGGGTGGATTTAGAAATGCGGTTGATTAGGAGCACATATGACAGCAGCGTCAAGTACACAGCAAAATCCAATTCGCATCTTTGTGGCGCATGGTTTTCGTCAACACAGCGACTATGCGCGTGTGTTTGAATATCTGGAAAGCGCACGTAATTTTTATTACAAAAATTGCAGCTTTATCGAAGCGCCAACCACTGCGGACAAGGAAGCACTTAAACAAGAGCTGCGTAAACAGATTAACCTGGCCGAGGTCGTCGTGGTTCCAGCAGGTCTGTACCGTGAAATGCACGAATGGATAGATTTTGAGGTTAACTGCGCCAAGGGATTTGAGAAGCCTGTGATAGTGATAGAGTTCTTCGGCGTCAAGGAGAAGCTTCCGGTGCAACTCGATGCCCTAGCAGATGAGCGCGTACAATGGAATGAACGCGATATAGTTGATGCTATTCGACGACAGGCCCGTCACGAAGAAACGACACGCTGGGATGTTATCGACTTCAAACTGGATTAACCCGTAAAACTACGTTTGAAGTGTGGTTTATGCAGCTTGTATTCCTAAGTGGTGCTCGGCAAGCTTTGCAAGCATTCCTTTAATTCTCAGTTAAAATTCGGTATGAGCCTTACACTCGAAATTGTTGGTCCTCAAGCTTCTCAACTTGGGGCCGCTGCCCGTAAAACTTTTCAACATCAAGGTGGCAGCATTGGTCGCGCCAATATTAATGATTGGGTTATTCCAGATGCTTATGTGTCCGGTCAACATGCTCGCGTACATTTTCGCGACGGCAACTATTTTCTCGAAGACTTAAGTACCAATGGTGTGTTTATCAAAAACCCCGGTAACCGTTTACCGAAAGGCCAGCAGTATCCTCTGCAATCCGGTGATCGTGTGTTTATTGACGCTTATGAAATCAAGGTAACGATTGATGGTGAAAGTGACTTCCAGCATCCCTCCGGTCGACCATCGTTATTTGATGCCGTCAGTAAGCAACCTAGTCCGGTAGCTACTGCTGCGATCGAGAAAATAAAAAACACCGGTGCTCATCATGTCGGTAAGAGCATTCATGGTATTCCTGTCGATATGACAATTCCTTTACCAGAGCCATCAGATGCGATTGCTGGCGCGATTGCAAATAAAGTCGCATACAATTTTGCATCGGATTCGCCAATGAACGTCGGCAGTAGTGGGCAGTTCATTGACTTCAATCCTTTCGGTGATCTAACGGAAGAACCGGCACGCCTACCTGAGGCTGAATTTGCTTCAGCAATGGACGCGGCATCGCTGCCATCTGGATTATCTAGAGCATTGAAAGGTGGAAAAAAAGTCGCAGTAAGAAATCTATCGTTTGCGAGCACAGACACATCGGCGTCGCCGTCGGCGAAGCAATCGATCGACATGCAAGCATTGCTCGCCAACGCAGGAGTTGATGCAACCAATTCAAGCCCGATGTTGGCAGAAAATATCGGACCCATTCTGCACGTGGTCATTGCGGGCATCATGCAAATGCTGCAAACACGTGAACAGGCTCGCGTTGATTTTGGTATACGCAATACCAGTTATAAAAAGGCTGATAGTAATCCGCTTAAATTTTCGGTGAATGTTGAAGATGCATTGCACAACTTGTTGGTGAAACGTAACTCGGCCTATCTTGGTCCAGTGGAAGCATTCGAAGATGCATTTCGCGAAATGCGGTTTCACGAACTTGCCATGCTTGAAGCAATGCGTGCCGCGTTTAATTTCATGTTACAGACCTTCAGTCCTGAAAATCTGCAAGCGAATTTCAGTAAAGAGACCAAACAAGCGTCGCTGTGGTATGGACCCGTTAAAGTTCTATATTGGGATTTATACCGCGAACGCTACAACACCATGACCAAAAATGCGGATCAATGTTTTCGCGATATGTTTGCCGAAGAATTTGTTCGTGTGTATTCAGCACGGATTGAACAATTGAAACTCAATAACTCTGATCAATGATTATCTAACCGAATATGGCAAGACATTAAGTGATTTTTTCATTCGGCTGCCCGCAGATAACAATCAATACGCACACAAACATCAAGTGATGCAAGCCGGTGATGCAGCATACTTATACTTACGACAATAATGGCAATGCCATCACTCGCAATGGCAACGTCGTTACTTGGACTAGCGATAACTATCCAACGCAAATTAATTCATCCGGTGAAACAATCAATTTGTACTACGATGCCAATCGTCAGCGTTACAAACAAACTTATCTCACTAATGGCCAAATTGAAACGACTCTGTACATTGGTGGCTTAACGCAAAAAGTATCCGTTAATGGCATAGATGATATATCGCGCTTTAGCTGAAATCAGTGCTACTGCTGGATGTAAGTAACTTAAGTGTATCCTCAGTTGACAGATTTATGAAAACGATAGACAGATTCTTTCAAATCATATTCGCTCGCTACCGACGTAAGTTGGGCGATCAAAACATTCAATCTGCATGGGCTCAAGCAGATAACAAAGTAAAGGCCATCTTAGGGGGGGGGGGGGCAGTTGC
>JAICKZ010000024.1 GCA_025927665.1 Steroidobacteraceae bacterium
GATATTTCTTACATCCCGTTGCAACATGATAAAAGCGTTGTTATTACCCGCCGCATTTACCGCTTGTGGCAGATCGATGATCACGGGGCCGGTTGCATCGATTAATACATTGAACTCCGACAAATCGCCGTGAATCAACCCGACGCACAACATACGAACGACTTGATTGATTAAAAAAATATGGAACTCGCGTGCTTGTTCCGCTGAGAGATCGACTTCGCCAAGACGTGGCGCGGAATGACCTTCTGCATCGGTCACCAACTCCATCAATAACACTCCGTTGAAAAAACCAAACGGCTGCGGCACGCGCACACCCGCAGCAATGAGTTGATAGAGCGCATCCACTTCGGTGTTTTTCCAGGCAGTTTCTTGTTCTTTGCGGCCATAACTCGTACTCTTGGCCATCGCCCGCGCTTGACGACTACCACGTACCTTGCGGCCTTCTTGATATTGTGCACGCTGTTGAAAACTGCGTTGTGCCATGTCTCTGTAAACTTTTGCACAGCGGATTTCTGATCCGCAACGCACCACGAAAACCGATGCTTCCTTACCGCTTTTTAACTGACGAGTCACTTCGTCAATGATGCCGTCATCCAGCAGCAATTGTAGTCCTTCAGGTGTTCTCATCGAATTTCAGCGCAGCCTCTTGTAATTGTTTGGCAATAGACTTCATACATTACAGTGTTTACGTAACAAATGAAAAGATGCTTTGCAATCGTCATCATTATTCGAGCGACAAAATACCAACAAGCAGCGTCTAAACCATACGTAAAATAAAATACAAATCGCTCGTCACTTTATGGTTAATTTCTGCTGGGGACTTGTATGCAGACTGTTAACGTGTGTGTCAAATCGACAGATGAATCCATGATTACGTGGCACTCATTAACATTGTCTTTACCATATGCGGCATGTTGTAAATAGTGTGACTTTGTTCCGTCATTACATGATCGCCTGAAAGCTTGCTTATCGCTACATACTATAGAAACACAATTGCTTTAACTTTGGACTTCGTTTTCTAAATTGTGGAGTGTGACTACGTGTACTTCTTCGGCGATAAACATAAGCAAACTCAACCCGTCGTTGATACCGCGCACACTGAAGAACGCCGGAAAACGAGACGCAGATCCATAAGCGGTGCTGTACTGCTCGGTATTCCTGACAGAGGAATAGTTTGTGGTGACATGGTTGATATTGGCACCGGTGGTTTAAGCGTAATCGTGGCGACGCAACTCGAATGTGGTCAAGGATGTCGTGTTTGCTTTTCAATACGGCTTGGAACTCAAAAGATTGCAATAGACTGCCTTGGTATTGTCGTGAATAGTGTGTGCGTTACCAAGGGCTTCAGGTTGGGTATGCGTTTTATCGTCACTGACCTGCGAGAGCAGAAAGTTATTGAACGATTTCTCAATGAAGGACAAGGCAATTCACTTGCCAATTCAAAAGTACATGACAAAATTAGTGAATCGGTACGGCTTGATCCACCTTCAGTCGTTAATTTTCCTGCAGAAATGTATCCAAAGACCGTGCGTATTTCGGACTTAGGTAAACGTGAGTGAAGCGACAGATCAAGGAATAATTTGACAGCATCGGTGCGATTATAAAACTGTATCCGTGCGCATATAATCGTATCGGCTCACTCAATAACCAACTTAAAGCAGCGCTGAGAACCGGATTGCCAATCGTGACAAGCTCCTTGTAGGAATTAGGTTACAAAAAAACAGCTGTGTTTCATTGAAATTTTCAGCCTTTAGGAAAATCAATCGTGAGGGAAACAAATCGACGTCAATGTATATTGACAACGTAATTCTTTGACCGCCAGCGTCAATCGATTATTTGTTGATTAACGTCGCTGTTTTCCATTACAGGAGAGTCCAGATGAATTTCAAAAAACTGATACTTGCATTCATCGCATTAATGTTACCGTTGTTGGCCAATGCCGAACATGGTGCACATCCACATTATCTGCATGCATTGTCCGATCTGCGTACCGCGCGTTGGTTATTGGAAAATCGCCCTGCAGACGGTGAAGCGAATGCACACAAAGCGGTGGCGGTCAGGGAGATCACAGCAGCTATCGATGAAATCAAACGTGCCGCAATTGATGATGGCAGGGATATTCACGACCACGCCGAAATGGATGTATCGCCCGGTCGTGGCGGAAATTTCCATCAAGCACTTGAGTTATTGCAGAATCTTCGCTCCGACTTGGCAAATGAAGAAGATGATCGTATCTCGCATCGTCTACATTATCGCGTGGGCCGACACATTGATGCTGCAATCAACGCCACTGAACGTGCGATTCGGGATATCGAGCGTCATCGTTGATTCCAATCGTCGATTGGATTGAGCACATTAAACAGAGCAGTTAAATTGACGAGTGGCAGTCTGTATGCTGCCGCTCGATATTGTCATGCTCAACACCAACTTAACTAATCCGTTGATTACGACACTGACTTGACTGAAGTTGCATTCAAATCGGTTGCAGCGCTTTGCACTTCTGCATGAGCAGGCTCAACTGCTTGATACACTCATAGCACTAATATTCGTGCATCCGACCATAGTGTCTTTGCAGCAAGCTGCGCTGTACTAGGCAAACATCCGGATTTGAATCATCATCGCGTATTCATATTGGCCATCACACGAGAAGCGAAATGATTGAAAATGAAGAATTGATCTACCAAGGTCGCGTTATTCGTTTGAATATCGAACAAGTGCGATTACCAAATCACAAAGTTGCTGAACTGGAGATCATTCATCATCCCGGTGGTGCGGCGATTGTTGCTATCGACGAGCAACAACGCGTGTGTTTACTGAATCAATACCGTCATGCAGCGGGCGGGTATATATGGGAATTACCCGCAGGGAAAATTGACAATAAAGAACCGCACTTGCAAACGGCACAAAGAGAATTAGCGGAAGAAGCGGGTCGCAGCGCAACTCAGTGGCATTACTTAGGACATAGCTTAAGTTCGCCTGGTGTATTTACCGAAGTGATTCACTTGTATTTGGCGACAGAGTTAACCTCAATGACCAGCCAACCCGAAGATCATGAAGTGTTTCAGGTGGAATGGCGATCTTTGAACACCGCGTTGCAAATGATTTATAGCGGTGAAATATGCGATAGCAAGTCGATCATTGGATTAATTCTGGCAGCACATCGCTTACAACAATCGAAATGAACAAAAAAGTGTGATTTGACATATCTACAAATGCTCACGATCACCTGATGGTATTTTGCGACAAAGTTCATTATAGTTGCGTCGCATCATTCTTTATGGCAAGTCGCTTACTTACATACACATGAGTCTCTTCGGTAAAAATCAGGACAAAAATGGCTTTCTGTCTGGTAGTTCATCTCGAAACACCAGCAAGTACGTATCTATTGCAGCAAAGGATGGCGGCAAGACAATTTACAACAAGCACGATCGATTTGATTGGAACACGGTCTACGTCAAACAAAATAATCTGCAGAAAAAACGTGTTCAAACTGATGGACCGAATTCTTCCCGTCTCAATGAAACTGCAAGCTTGATCAAGTTGGAAGAAGAGGCTGCGCTACAAACTGGATACAACCCGTATAACAGCGGATTATCAGCGATGAAGCAATCGCGTAAACCACCCGAATTACACGATCTCACCAGGCATCATGCACAGCTTCGTAAGTCCGATAAATAAAATAATCGCCGTGGTGCGGCCTTTGACCTCTCGCTGCTAGTGCATCGAACGTCGCAACTTGGTGCGATGACTACATCGATAAAATGCCTGTAACTCGTACATCCATTGCTCCATACGACGTCGTCGGCAACGTAAAAATCGTCGATCGATGGCTTGGCAATAACGAGCAGCACAGCGATTGGCTTCCTGATAACGCTGCAAACTAAATTCATCCAGCTCCGCAGCATAAGAAACTTGAGTAAACATACGTGCATGCAATGCGTGAGGAAACCACCCGCGAGTTTGCTTTAGCAGCAACCACATCGCGACCGCGTATTTATCTACTTCTGCCTGCAACTCCAGCTCCAACAACGAGACTGATCGCGAATGCTCCATGCACCAAACCAAGTATTGAAAATGACTGATGCCTTCCAAAGCCGTGCAGAAATCCGCGAGATTGGCATCGCATAATTGCTGCTCGATAGGATTGTGATCTTGAAGTCGTAACAGCACCGCAGGATCGATGTACACACCCAACTCCGCACCATCCTCTGTGGGTGAAATCAATACTTGTTCATCGGTAGTGGTAGCGCAAGATTGTGAAATTAAGAATTGACTTACATCGTGTGTGACGGGAACATCATTGATGCTGGCTATCAATGATTGCATTTGTTCAAGCAACATGGTCATGCACGTGCGCTCACTGCTACCGGCGCAACGCCGAGTTGTGACAGCAAGCGTCGCGCGCGTGGACTGCCAGTCTTTAACCAGATCTCATATAGCCGCAACACGTCCTTGTCACTGGCAGGTCGCGCCATCTCAGCAACATCGTTTAGCACATCGACCATGCGTTGAAACTTACTCGCCAGTTCTGCATATACCGCTGCCACCGCACGACCACGAATACCACGCGTATTATCGGCCAAACTGCCGTATGCACGGCCACCCATGGCAATGTGATAATCAACATCTACAAGTCGACGCGCAAAACTATGTGCAAAGAATCCAGCAACGAATAATGAAACGTCACCTAAGCGCTGTAACAATCGATTACGTTGATCTACTGTGGGCGCGTCCAGTGCGGCGGCAAGCATATTCACCAAGGGTGGCAATCCTGCGTTTTCATTGGTTGAATCATACAGCGCCTCGGAACGCGCAAAGGTCGTCAGTACATTGACTACGTAATGCTCCGTCTGATCCTCAACAGCAACATGCTGATGCTTCAGTGCCTGCTGCACCGAATCGTGAAAAAACTCGCGCAGATTAACAACTGCAATTGCAGATGATTCGTTACTCGGATTCATACGCACCTCACGCATTAAACCGACTCATAAAGTCAGTCGGCTATCAGGTCAGTTACTTGAAACCAATCGCGTAAACAGCGATAGAGTTCGCAATTGATGTCTATATTTATAGATGCAGGAACCGTGCACAACTGGCAGCTAGCGATTGCAATTGCCAGTGATATCGGACAAAGCTTAATTTAAAAAATCTTGGTTAAGGATCAAGCTGATGACCGGACAGAAATGAATCGATAATTTTAGTTCTTATGCTTTCATCAGCGGAATTGAATTTACGGAACACAAATGAAAAGCCCCGTAGCGTTTGCGCACTACGGGGCTTTTTGTGAATCAGTAAGTGGGCTGTTTTACCAGCGACCACCGCCGCCACCACCACCGCCGCCGCCACCACCACCGAAACGGCCGCGACCACCACCGCCGCCACCGCCGCCGCCACCGCCGCCACGCTCACGTTCTTGAGCTTCGTTGACACGCAATGGACGACCGCCCATGTCTTTGCCATTCAGCGCTTGAATTGCACGGGCTGCATCAGCATTGGGCATTTCAACAAAACCGAAACCACGGGGACGACCCGTTTCGCGATCATTGATTAATGCAACAGAACTGACAGCGCCATGTTGTTCAAACATCTGACGCACTTCTCCTTCGTTAGCAGAAAACGGCAAATTGCCTACATAGATCTTGGTCATACAAACATTTCTCTCTGAAAAAGCCTCGAGCATCCCCGCTGACATATTTATAAATACAAACCGTCATCGTTGTTTACTGCGAGGCCTGGTTCAATATCGGGCTCCGCCCCCGTTACACCAGCGTCCTAATCGGCAGTCGGTGTAGCAGTACAGGTCCCAGGCCTAACGTTCGCTGTCTCGTCGGATTTTTCAGAAGTTGGCCGTTTGGGTTGAACCCGGGCTGGCCAAGCCAGAGAAAAAAGCAGGCAAAGGCGAAACGAACGTTGCGGAGCCTACGCCAAAGATTTATGTAAGGCAATTGTTGAAAGCCTTATATGCTGCAGAAATGTGTGAATTAGCATCATCATTCATATGAAAGATAACTGCATCTATTTCAACAGTGCATCTAACCCACGCTGCAAATCATGTTTAATATCTAACAGGTCTTCCAGACCCACCGAAATTCTTATCAAGCCTTCAACGATACCTGCACGATCACGTTCACTTTGCGTGATACGTGCATGAGTGGTTGTTGCTGGATGCGTAATGGTGGTTTTGACATCACCGAGATTCGCCGTGATGGATAACATACGCGTTGCATCAATGACACTCCATGCAGCTTCGCGACCTCCTTTCACCACAAAAGCAATGATGCCACCAAATCCACTTTGCTGACGGCTTGCAAGTTGATGTTGAGGATGCGATATCAAGCCCGCATAATGCACGTGAGTAACCGCTGGATGCTGTTCCAGCCATTGTGCAAGTTCCAAAGCCGCTGCCGAATGGGCACGCATGCGCAGACTCAATGTTTCAAGACCTTTTAGCAACACCCACGCATTAAATGGGCTCATGCTTGGACCAGCGGTACGCATAAATCCAAACACATCAGACCCCACCAATGCTTTGCTGCCTACCACTGCACCGCCCAACACACGGCCCTGACCGTCAAGATACTTGGTCGCGGAATGAATGGTGACATCCGCCCCCAATGCCAGTGGCTTTTGCAACGCAGGGGTACAAAAGCAATTGTCTACCGCAAACACGATGCCTTTTTCCTGAGCAATACGTGCAATGCCTTGGATATCACCAATCGCTGATAAAGGATTGGAGGGAGTTTCGAGAAAAAGTAATTTGGTGTTCGGTTTAATCGCCGCTCGCCAAGCATCCAACTGCTGCGGCGGTACGTAACTAATTTCCACTCCAAACTTTACAAAGTAACGATTGAACAGCGACATGATGGAACCAAAAACACTGTCGGAACATACTACGTGATCACCGGTTTTGAGCACGGCCATACACAATGACAACACGGCACTCATACCTGAGGAAGTTGCCACGCAAGCTTCGCCGCCTTCCATTGCTGCCAATCGCTCTTCAAAGCAACGTACCGTAGGGTTAGTAAAGCGAGAGTAAATATTACCTACAGCGCCTTCTACGAATCGCGTTGCCGCATCAGCAGCACTCTCGAATACAAAGCTGGAAGTTGGATAGATGGGTTCGGAATGTTCGCCCTCATGAGTACGCGCATGACCTGATCGGATTGCTAGTGTGGCTAAATGAAGTTCTTCGTCGTGCATAAGGATAGTGCTCAGTAATACGCTATATAATACGTGACAATTTTCAGATAGGCTCTAGAAACTTAGAACCTCAACTTACATTCAATCAAACGCAATACATGCAAATGCAATGGGCCTCCGTTAGTACCACAGAACCAATTATTGCCGACGCAATTACGCAGGCGTCCGACCGATTGATGGACATACTTTGGCAAGAACCTGACCTGGTATTTGTATTTGTTGCCACCAATCATCGTTCACAATTTAGCTTACTCCCTTCGTTATTAAGGCAGGAATTTACAACTGCCACTGTATTGGGTTCCCTGTGTCAGAACAGCATTGGTGAAGGGCGTGAACACGAAGATGAATCCACAATTACTTTATTCGGCGCATCACTTCCCGATGTGAAACTGCAAACTGCCCATCTTGCTGAGAAACACTTACCTCCGACCTATGCCGAACGCAGTTTGTGGGATAGCTTATTACATTTAACGGAGGTACCTGAATGCATGGTGGTGCTTGCGGCTCCATTTACCATTGACACAGAACTCTTTCTCAAAGGATTGGACCGACACTATCCAACGACTACTAAATTGGGCGGATTGGCGAGTGGTGTCGATCAATCCGAAACACCATGCTTGCTGTTAAATGATCAGATCTACACCTCGGGCATCATCACACTTGCGATGAGTGGCGATATTGCCGTTGATACACTGGTGGCACAAGGTTGTCGTCCAATCGGCGATCCGATGTTCGCCAATAACACGCACGAAAACCTGATCATCGAACTGGATGGCAAAGTACCCCGCGACGTATTGACAGAGTTACATGGAAAACTTGATCGAGCTGACCGACAGTTATTTACCAACTCGCTGTTTCTTGGCATCGCCATGGAAGCACAGCGTGAACACTACGCAGCGGGCGACTTTCTGATACGCGCCATTCTCGGTCTTGATCCACAAAGTGGTGCACTGTGGATCAACTCACCGGTGCCAACTCATAGTGTGGTGCAACTACATGTACGTGATGCCGCTACCTCAGCACAAGAATTAGAGCAAATATTGCAACGCTATCGGTCTTCGCCTAATTCCAATCTTGCAGCCAGTGCATTGCTGTTTTCATGCACTGGTCGTGGCGTGCAATTGTATGGCCATGCCAATCATGACACTAACGCATTCAAACAGGCATTGAGTGATATTCCATTGGCCGGATGTTTCTGTAATGGCGAAATTGGCCAAGTGCGTGGACTAACTTATTTACACAGCTTCAGCAGTGTGTTTGGTATTTTTAGAAACAAGGCAAGCCTTAATACACATTAGCGATTGAAAACTGTCAATCATCTTGATTGAACGCCATTGTGAATGGCAATCGTTTGGCAACTATCGTTCATACGAAGTAAATTCATCTGCATTTACATTGAGTCATCAACTCTGTCATGCACGCCATGCCGCTTTGTACCCAAGTCCCAACTTCACGATTTTATCCAACAAGGTTGCATAGTCGTCCCCTGCATGCGCCGCCGAAGCAGCAAAGTCTTCATCCGCGGACAAACAAGGGTTGGCATTGGCTTCCAATACATACAATTGATTGTCAGCACCAAGCCGAAAATCAAGTCGTGCGTAGCCAGTCAATGACAAAGCACGGTATATTTGTTTCGATACCATATCGATATGTGATCGCAGAGTGACAGATAACCCTTGCGCGGCATGCGAATCGATGCCATGTTGTTTGCGATATCCCGCGTTCCCTTTGGTTCGGCGAGTAGCAATTAATACTTTTTCAGTGGCGCGATTCTTGTGTGTCAATTCCCACACTGGATAAGTAATTAATTGTTGATTGCCCAAGACTGCAGCATACAATTCTCGACCGACAATGTATTCCTCAACCAGTGCTGCCGAACCCGTATGGTGATGGATAAACTCAACGCGTTCTTTAAGCTTAACCAAATTACTTACCAGCGATGCTTGTGAAATACCAAGAGATGCATCATCACTGACCGATTTGACAAACAATGGATAACACAACGACTTCGGAACGGAGATTCTTTTACCCTTTGCCAACACCACAAAGGCCGGTGTCTTGATCTGATGATGGCAGAGAAGTTTTTTTGCCAGTGCTTTATCGCGCGACAGCAACAATCCACGTGGGCTACAACCCGTATAAGGTTGCTGCATCAATTCCAAGTACGATACAACGTGCTGATCGTAACTGACAATGCCATTAAATTCTTCGAGTAAGTTGAACGCAATATTCGGCCTCCATTCCACAATCGCTTTACGTAAGGGTTCTAGATCATCACCTAAACCCAGTGAGCGTACATCATGACCCGATGCTTTCAATTGCGTGACGACATCGTACTCGGTGCGAAACTCTTCAATCTGTCGCGGACTATAGCCTTGTAAATTTTCTGGTGGCACCAATGTTTTATGCATTAGCACCAAAATGCGTTGTGATCTCATTTAGGTTTGCGACTCTTCACCTGCGCCGTTTTTTCAACTCGTGTCGGAATACTAATCGGCATGACCTGCATTCCGTTGGCAACGGCAATAGCGTACTCGCGTGCACTGGCCAATGCAGGTAACAATAGATCGGCAGGCGTTTCAGGCACATTCCATGACGCTGGTTTACCTAAACTATTCAATAACGCGCCCGCTGCAACGGGTGTATCAAAATCAAAATGCAGAATCGGCAAGGTGCCAACACCTTGTTCAAAATTGACTGCGGAAAGTTCCTCCAGCGATATACTGGAATTGGTTTCAACTGCCTTCGTCGGTAACGAAGTATGTCCGGCGTTGCGTAAATGACTCAGTGCAGCCAACACTTCTTCCTTGGTTCGACCGCGCAATTCGAACAACAAAAAGGGATCTGTATCCAGTGCTTCGCCTAGCACGTAGTGAGTGGCCGCAACGTGTTTACATGGATTGGCCCAATCTTCACAACCACAATCTGAATCAATATCGTGTGAATTAATTGGAAATAAACTTTTGCCACAAGCGCGAAACAGCGTATTGATTTCCTTTGGCATTTCACCATTAAGCAACTGCGCAACAAATAGGGCTTGCTGATGCATGTTCAGAATAATCTGTTCCCAAGTTTTGGTATCGAATGCCTCCAGCTTTAGACTAACGGAATAATTTTCCAATTCATCATCACTGACTAAGGCGGTTACTACGCCGGGTTTAATATGCAAATCGTGGACATGTCCATCGCGCGCATAGGCGCGACCTCGTCCCAACCGAGCCACTACGTCACGCGATGTATGCTCCAATGCCGCGATCCAGCGATGGCCCCACCAAGTTGCGCTGATAGGTCGTGTCATTGGTCTGCTTTGCGCAGGCACTGCAATCACTTCGGCACGTTTGCGCTTTGTCACTTTGTCATTCATGTGACGTCACTGCTGTCTTTTGTGCACGTGAAGATTTGCGCAATGCTTTTCGCTGCAAACGATCTTCATTTTGCTCATCCAGTTCATCTGCGTCAGGTGCATCACCTACTATTGCATTGGGTGCCAATGAGAACAACTCACGTAATGCATGATTGTCCAACTCTGTTATCCATGACTCACTGCCGCTTACCACACGTGATGCCAGGTCACGCTTGGCCTCAAGCATGGCATCAATTTTTTCTTCTACCGTACCTGCGCACAGCAATTTATAAACCTGCACATTACGTTGCTGGCCAATGCGATGAGCACGATCTGTGGCTTGATCTTCAACAGCAGGATTCCACCAGCGATCAAAATGAAATACTTCAGTGGCTGCAGTCAAGTTCAAACCCGTTCCGCCCGCCTTCAAGGACACGATCATGATCCGCGACGATTTTGGCACTTCTTGAAAACGTCTCACCATTTCATCACGCGCTGTACGGGCCACACCGCCGTGCAGGAATGGAACGGGTTTACCTTGCAAGCGTGACAACACACGCACCAATCGTTCACCCATTTCACGATATTGAGTAAACACCAGCACGCGATCTTGAGTTGCCAACACTTCAATCAGCATTTCGCTCAAACGATCCAATTTTCCAGAACGTCCATTCAACGGCCCTTGTTCACGCAAGTAATGCGCAGGATGATTGCAGATTTGTTTTAGTGCCGTTAATAACGCAAGTACCCGACCACGTCGGGTAATGCCGTCAGCGGTTTCAATATCGGCAAAAGCTTCATCAATAGCATGTTGATACAACGTAGCTTGTTCTCGTGTAAGTGAACAAAACACCTTGGTTTCCTGCTTGGGAGGAAGATCGGTGGCAATGCCGGGATCGGTTTTAACGCGACGCAAAATAAATGGCGCGACCATGCGACGCAATCGCAATGCAACGTCTTCACGACCATAACGTTCCACTGGAATGGCAATCTCACGACGAAACGTTTCATGTGGTCCAAGGAGTCCGGGATTGAGAAACTCCATGATGGACCACAACTCGGCGAGATGATTTTCAACCGGCGTACCAGTAAGCGCAATGCGTGTGGATGATTTTAATGCTCGTGCAATACGTGCAGTTGCAGAACTGGAGTTCTTGATGAACTGTGCTTCGTCGAGCACCACCACAGAAAATTGAATATCGCGCAACCAACTGGCATCACGGCGCATCAATCCATAACTGGTAATAATTAATTTACCCGTGCAGTGTGCAGTAAAATCTTCCGCATTTTGAATGCGAGCAATTCCGTAATGACGCACCACTTCAAGCGTTGGTGCAAACCTCGCGATTTCACGTTCCCAGTTACCGACCACTGAAGTGGGACATACCAACAACATGGGACGCGTGTCGTCGTTACCGACAGCTTGATCGATACTTTGACGATGCAATAGATAGGCAAGCAATTGCACTGTCTTACCCAAACCCATATCGTCTGCCAGACATGCCCCCAATCCAAGCTGAGTTAGATGTGCCAACCAACTCATGCCACGCTGTTGATAAGGGCGCAACGTACCAATGAATGTTGTTGGTACCTCCACTTCGCGCACTGTCTCACGCTCACGCATGTGATTAACCAATTCTGCCAATGATCCTTGCGGCAACACTTGAATACGCAAACCAGAATCAGGTTGATGAATATTTTCTGTAAGCGCCAACGATAACGCGAGCGGCAGACTAATCGTGCCAGCATGTTGCTCAAGTAACTTGAGTACATGATTTAATTCCTTTGGATCAAGCACCACCCAAGTATCTTGGTAGCGCGCCAGTGGCGTGCGCAGGTCAATCAATTCGTGAAGTTTTTCGAGGGTAATGGAATCACCCGCAAGCGTCGCTTGCCAGTAATAATTTAATTCATGGTCTCGATCACACTGCCCTTCATCGCCGATGCACATTTGCATACTCAAACGTTGTTGCGCATCGGAAGTTAGAATCTCTGGCATCTCGACTAATACACCAGCTTGACGTAGCGCTGGAACATGCTTGATAAATTCCCATGCCAGTCGTGGTTTTAACTGCATGGCCTCTGGGCGTGGCTTGCGCAGCTCGGCTTCAATAAATGGAAAACTTCGCGATGCAACCGCCAGCATTTGCAACAATTGCTCATGAGCTACACGCAATTCGCAATCCAGTTTTGCAGCTGCCACCTGACCAGTCATAAATAATTCACTGGCTGTTACACGCGTTTGAATATCATCGTCGCGTTGTAACAAAAAATTCAGTTTGAAAAACGTTTCATCATCTTCGGGCAATTGCAATTGCAGACACAAACGAAATTGCTGTACCTGCGTGCCAGCAACTGATTGAGTCCAGTGACGCAGTTCAGTTAACACCATTCGTTCTTGCACACCTTGCGGAACAAACTGCGACGCTTCACTTATTAACGCATGTTGTAAACGTAACGGCCATGGTGCTCCGGAAAAATCAATAGGTGTCTTTAGTTTTCTTTTGGAAGCAAGCGCCATCTGTTGCTGCCAAGCATTGCGTAGCAGTTGATCCGCTGCCTTATCCAGAAATTCACGCAGTAATGCCGCGGCACTCCAGATGCGCGTCAGTGTCGCTGGAGTCGCAGGCCGTGCATCCCCAACATTGTTATTGGCGTCCATTACATGTGGCACAGCATGTGCGGCAATGGGAAATGCATTGACCAATGAAGTGAATCGGTCATGGTCCTGTGGCAAATTGAGCGCCACACTCCAACGAGCACGTTGATCACCCGCCTGCTTAACAACACGAGGTACTAATCGTTCACGAGCGACTAATTCCAACAGGAATTTTGCAGCAATACTCCATACAGCGATGGACGTGGGTGCTTGTTCAATTTCAGTTTGTGTCATTGCTGCAAGTTGCGCGACCGCATCAATCAATGGCACAAAATATCCACGCACGCGACGTAATTTGAAAAGCTCATCAGGCAACAACAACGACCCTGATTCACCTGCCACTGCCAGCGGATGATTGGCGACATCACTACCCCATAACAGCATGCGCGGTCGAGTTGCATCTGGAACGAATACTAGATGCACGCCCGTCGCTGGCAACGCTTCGGTCACCGCTTGTTGCAGTTCGATATTCAGGTCCGCAGGTTCTCGCATACATCCAAAGTCAATTACTGTTCCAAACAAAAAAAATAAAATAGCCCAGCGACTACTGTGACGTTTTGATACAAGACTTACAATAGGCGTTGCGTTATTTCGCGAACAGCCTCACTAAGTGGATTGAATCCAAATTGTTTACCGTCATCGCCATGTTTAGTCACATGACAGCAAAACACGGATCAGTTAACGAAATGATGCAGACGTACGCAGGGGAAATCTGATGGATGAGTTTGCGGCTACTGAAAATAATTCAATCACTCGTCACTGAGAGTCCATCAAAATGCACGAGCAAAATTAATTTGTATCCAACTACAGCGCAGAGTGCAACAATTTTTAGACAGGTTCTACTCAACAGCAGCGCTTCACACCACTCCACTTACGTTGTTGTTCTGTTAGATAAAATGTACGGCGATCTAGTACTGTGTGATGGGCCGCATCGCCGAGGTGATGCAATTGATGATGTTGTAAATAACGTTCGTATGCATCGTCACCTGTTATGCGACGTAGATGACTTATCAAGACCTTCACTATGGTTGCAACGTTATTGATCATAGGAATTCTCAGCTCACATAACTCTAGCGACATAGGAGGTTTCAGAGCATGGTAATACTGGTGCTTTTGTGTAGGCACGCCAACAAACACGTATGGTATCCAGAATAATGATCCATAGTAGCAATGTGAAAAACGCCGCCAGCACCGCGTCCAATCGTTGATTAAATATAAGTTGCGATGCAATGGATAATTGCGCTGTTGGCAACTTGCCTGCCATCAACTTGTTCGCCATCGCATCGGCGGCAGCAATAAAACCAACGCGTGGTTGCGAGGAAAATATTTTTTCGTACGCCGCACTGGTAGTCACAATTGCCAACCATGCAAGTGGCAGCGCTGTGATCCAAGCATATTTAAGTTTGCCTTGTTTCACCAGAACGCCTGTGACCACACACAATGCGATGGCAGCCAGCATTTGATTGGCAATACCGAATAGCGGCCAAAGAATATTCACTCCACCATTGGGATCAATCACGCCTATATAAAGAAAATATCCCCAGCCAGCCACAATCAACGCGCTGCTGATCAAAATGGATGGATACCATGAAGTATTGCTCATGGGTTTCCATAGATGGCCAAGAAAATCCTGCAGCATGAAACGACCTACGCGTGTACCTGCATCCAGTGTGGTGAGAATAAACACCGCTTCGAACATGATAGCAAAGTGATACCACGCCGCGAGCAGACCTTTGCCGAAGGCACTGGATAAGATGCTTGCCATTCCCACTGCAAGTGAAGGCGCACCACCGGTGCGTGCAAACAAAGTGGTCTCGCCCATCTGTGTGGCTAATGCCTGCATTTGATCCACACTCACCGGAAAATGCCAATCGTTGGTAATTTTTGCCACTGCATCAATCGGCAATGTTCCCACAATGCCGGCGGGACTGTTGATCGCAAAGTAAACACCAGGATCGAGTAGTGCAGCGGCAATTAAAGCCGCAATTGCCACGCATGATTCCAACACCATGCTGCCATAACCAACTAAACGTACATCATTTTCGCTGGTGAGCAATTTCGGTGTGGTGCCACTGGCAACCAATGCATGAAAACCCGAGATCACTCCGCAGGCAATAGTGATAAACAAAAACGGAAATACTTTGCCAGCAAACACCGGACCCGTACCATCAATGAACTGCGTGATGGCGGGCATTTTTAATTCAGGATGCACAACGATAACTGCGATCATTAACAAACCAATGGTGCCTAATTTTAAGAACGTAGATAAATAATCACGTGGTGCTAACAACAACCACACTGGCAACACCGCAGCAACCATGCCATAGGCAATGATGCACCAGGCAAGCGGCAAGCCATTCAGATCAAATGCATTAGACAAGGCTGGATATGAATGCAATGCACCACCACCCATCACTGCAGCCAGCAATAGACTTACACCGAGTAACGAAGCTTCAATCACGCGACCAGGACGAATATTGCGCAAGTACAAGCCAATCAATACTGCTGTGGGAATGGTCATTGTTATCGTAAAGGTCGCCCAAGGACTATGCTTCATCGCATTCACGACCACTAGTCCTAACACTGCGATCAAGATAATCATGATCATCAACGTACCAACCATCGCGGCATAACCGCCGACCGGTCCTAACTCATCGCGCGCCATTTGTCCCAAGCTACGGCCATCACGCCGCATTGACATAAACAACACCATCATATCCTGTACGCACCCGGTGACCACCGCGCCAACCAGTATCCACAATGCACCGGGTAAGTATCCAAACTGCACCGCCAATGTGGGGCCAATCAATGGACCGGGACCGGCGATGGCTGCAAAATGATGTCCAAACACAATCCATTTATTGGTGGGAACAAAATCACGACCATTGTTGTTACGCTCTGCAGGCGTTATGCGCGTGGCATCGACCATCAATACTTTCGCGGCTATCCATGCGCTGTAAAACCGATAACCCAGCATGTAGATACAAATGCCAGCAACCACAATCCAGAGTGAATTGATATGTTCACCACGGATGATCGCAACACCGCCAACAGCAAACGCACCGAGCAAAGTAATGAATATCCAGAATATCTTTTTCATAAAATTATTTTTCAAATGTAAATGAAATATAAACCCCAATAAAACTCGATTTTATAAGAGTGAATGCAGCTCATAATGATATCACCAACATGTTACCTATAATTCAGACATCGTTCTCTCCAACGTTGTGTCTTGAATAGTCGTCGCTGATTACCTCTGACTCTTTATTGCACTCTCTCAATTAATTCTGTCAAAAATGTACCAAATACAGCGCGTTGGCTTTTGGATAAAAAAGACAGTGCATCTTGCTCGAAAGTTTGAATAACCTTGCTTACGGCATTGCAACGCTTCGTGCCTATCGGTGTTAACACAATGACGTAGGCACGGCGATCAGAAGGATGCGACTTACGTTCTACCCAGCCCCGCTTTTCCAATTCATCTAGCAA
>JAICKZ010000084.1 GCA_025927665.1 Steroidobacteraceae bacterium
CGCCCCCTTCACAAACCTTGGTGCTGATCGTTCCTGAAGATCCGGTATGGATTCATACCGTGTCAGAAGTGGCCAATAAGTTGTCATATTCTGTTATTACTGCTGATAGTGCGACAGCCTTTCGTCAAGCTGTGATGCAGTTCAAACCCGCAGTTATCATGCTTAATTTGCAGATGAAGGGAGTAGATGGTGTTGCGGGTTTGCGCTATTTGGCAAGTACTGGTTTACCTACCGAAATCTTGTTGGTAAGTACGTTGGATGCGCGTGTGTTGTCAACTGCAAAGCAATTCGGTACTTCGCTGGGATTGAAAATGCTTAAGGCATTGCAAAAGCCTGTTGCCGCTGAGGATCTGGAAAATTGTTTGATGAGCCGCAATAGTGATACAGCGATTATAACGGTGGCCGAGTTGCAGCGAGCGATTGATGAATACGAATTGATGTTGCATTATCAACCCATTTTGCATCGTGCTCACGGCAGTTGGTATGTCGGTGCAGTGGAAGCACTGGTACGTTGGCAACATCCTACTCGTGGTTTGTTATATCCGGCGCAATTTTTACCATTGGCGGAACAATCAAAATTGTCGGCCAAGCTTACTGACTTTGTGCTGAATGAATCATTGCGACAAGTAGGACATTGGCGTCAAAACGGACTGGATTTGAATTTGGCTGTAAATCTGCCCGCGCATACTGTGGGTGATTTGGATTTTCCAGATCGTCTATCAAAAGTATTGCGTGAATTCAGCGTTGATGGCAACGCTCTATGTTTTGAAGTTACCGAAGCAACTGCGGTAGGTGAAATCGAAACAGTGATGGACAGCTTCGCTCGCTTGCGTGTGCGTGGTGTGGGCTTGGCATTGGATGATTTCGGTGTCGGCACTTCGTCATTGACGCAGCTTTATAAAATGCCCTATAGCATGTTGAAGATTGATAGCACCTTAATCGCTGAGATGGCGCACGCGCCTGAGGCTAACACCATTGTTGAAGCGATCATTGATCTTGGCCACAAACTATCTTTGATGGTATGCGCTGAAGGCGTTGAAGATTCAATGACCTTTGATGCGCTGGATCATGCGGGATGTGATCAAATGCAAGGCAATCACATCAGCAAGCCGGTTCCTGCATCAGCGCTTGAAACCTTTATGCTTGCATGGGGACATGCGGCGTAAACTTATTGATTTTGTTATATCGCCGCGACCGCTATGTGCCGACTCTTCCATTGAGAACGTGCACTGTAAAACGACAGAACGTTACTACGGCCTCAATCAACAATGATCGCTGGCTTGATTATCATGAATGTGTAATGGATTAAACATTGATATCACTTCATGTTTCAAAGTAACGATATCAACATGCTTCAATTCTTCCGGCGTTTATTGCAGATGGCTTTGACCTCGTGTCGCTTCGTCCGGCATGCTAGTCTCATCACTTCGTTATGCGTTTGAGTAATTGCAATCGTGAGCATTGCCATTGTTTTTGGTACGCCTGCTCCAAACGTTGCACAGCATTACTAGCCCGCTGTTTTCACCAGCCTCTCCATGTTGTCATGATTAATGTTGAGGGGCATGTAATCGTATGTTGCATGCGCATGCTATTGCGAGAAGCGTTGCTAATGTCTAGAGTGCACGCACTGAATACGGTACTGGAATCGTCAAGCATGATCGCGGCCTGAGTGATGCTCGCGTCAGCGCCCGGAACGATTCATCGTCCGCCAACGCATATGTCATTGAACTGCTGAGCTTGTTTCTATGAACACACTGATTTCGCTCATTGCGACTGCTACCTTAACTACGGCTCTCTATACAATAGATCTCACTCGGTACTTTCCCAATGACATGACGGAGAAGACTGAGAGGATTACGTTGCTAGCGAACGTTGTTGCTTTCGAGAAGCAGACGGCATCCACGATTACCGCGCCCAAAGACCTAGTAAGTTGGCTCGCCAGCTACGAGTCCCTCAGTAAAGCCCTTCAGAAGCACGATCTCTATGTCTATCTGCGCGCGGAGGAGAGTCGCGACAATCGAGAAGATGCAACAGCGGATGAAGTTCTCGGTGAGGCTATTAGTCATCTGACTTCATCAGTACAAAATACCTTGGCGGATTTGGGGTCCGCGAAGTTACATAGTTTCATTAGTGCGGCTTCCTCGCTCGCCCCATACAAGCAATTCATTGACGATTCTCTAGTGCGTTCTGCTCATGACCGCCAGAATGAACAGGCAGTCCGGCTACTGGCACAGCCCGCTCTCGACAGTCTCAGCAGTTCCTACAAAGCGCTGCGCACGCATGCTCTCTCATCTGCTGCCGCCCATAAGCCAGATTCTGCCGTAGAGATGGCTGAGGCAAAGTGGAGCCCTTTCATGCAGAACGAAGACGCGTTCGCGGCACTCCTTCTGCCACTCGTCACTCTTCAGAATGGCAAAGCCAAACTGCAGGGGTTTACCAACGCCCCAGAAGCAGCCTACTACCGTGCTCACATGTCGCCGACCACGGTACGCAACGTATTGTCGACGGTACGAGCATCTGATGCTTACAGTCACTATCAATCGATGATTGAAGAGACCGCCGCTCAGAAGCTCCACATAGAACAGGCCAAACTGCATGCCTCGGACTTGGACGCGGTAGATAGCTATTCACCGCCATCAATTTCCTTCCCGGAAGCAGTCTCTTTGATACTCGCAGCGACCAAGCCCATGGGAGCTGAGTACGCCAAGCAATACGCGCAACTGTTCGATCCGGCTGCTCATCGAGTCATGTGGTGTCACGAAGATAAGTGCGATGACACTGGATTTTCAGTGGGTTATGCAGGTCTGGTATCCGGTCTTTTCTACGGTAAATATGATGGTTCAATCAATAGTGTGCGGGCCGTCGCCCACGAAGCAGGGCATGCGGTGCATCGGCAGTTTATGAGCACCAACCAACCGCTCGCGGTCTATAACGACGGACCCCATTTCGTGTTTGAGTCCTTCGCGATCTTCAATGAATTGCTGCTTCTGGATCATCTATATCGGTCCGCGAACTCACCTGCGGCTAAGGCGTATTACCTTCACGCATTCTTGAATGACGCCACCTCTCAAGTATTCGGTTCCGCGCGGGAAACTGATCTTGAGGAATCGATTTACGCGGACGTGCAAACTGGCAGCCTTCGGACGGCCACCGATCTGGATGCACTTACGTTGCAGGTATTTACGCGCTACTCGGCCGCGCCAGCTCTAACGCCCGGGATAAAAGTGTTTTGGGCTGCCAACCAGCTGTATTTCGGCGATCCGCTCTACGATGTGAACTATCTGTTTGCTGGCTTACTCGCGCTAAAATATCTCCAGCAATATGAGCAGGATCCCAAGGAATTCGCACGCCACTACGTGGCACTACTCAAGAATGGCTTTACGGACACGCCGCAGGTATTGGAACGTAAATTCCTCGACATCGACTTGGACGATACCGATGGGTTGGTAGGCAATGCTGCTGCAATGATCAATCATCGCAGTGTAGAACTGTCGAACTTATATTCCGCTTCGGTACCTTAGCGTGCTTTAAACGGCGAATTGTGTCTTCACCTCAATCAGTCGCCGCTCTTGATTTTCTTTTCTATTGATCTAGTTGGCAACAGTACGGTACTGGATTCTCTGGCGGCCGTGCGCCGCTGAATGGTTTCGATCCGTTATTTCAAATTCCGAGTGGCGTGCATTTGAGTGGTTTTGCTAGTGCTTTTACATTTGGTACACCGGAATGGCCGTTGTCTGATATCCCTTTGCAAACGATAGTCGAAAGAGTCGAAGCCGATATCTACAAAGCAAAACCTGTTCGCATGTTTGAATTTAACCATATTGTCGAAGTACATCGATTGATGGAAAGCAATGAAGCCGGTGGAAAGCTGGTTGTTCGCGTGTGATAAGCGATAAATATTAGGATGCGCAATTCAAAGCAGATGTTCAAACATCTGCTTGAAGGAAATTGAATCAGTGATATGGATGACGGGAATACGCATTGCAACAAGGCAACAATTGTTTACGGACAAATTCAATCAGTGAGTCGCTGCCGATAGCAACTTTGATAGTTGATGGAATTTGTACCACCCGCCATTGAACCGACCATGGCAATTTTCCGCCACTGACAAGCGAGGTGTACGTGCCTTGTGCTTCAAGCTCTAGATAATCAGTGCCCGGATAAATTTCAATATCACCTTCACCAGGTGCAGTGCTTTGTGTTGTTGCATCAGCAAACTGCTTTATAAAGAGCGTATCACCTAGCGCATAAGCAAGCCATCCATCGGTTCCATCTGCAATCAGCTTGGCGCCACTGGTTGAAACAGGTACAGCTTTAGTTGTGTCATCGAACCAAGCAATATTTGTATTACTTGTTACCGTGACGAACGCCGCGAGCGGACCGGGAGTAAGTTTTTTATTATCACCCACTGGAAAGAACGCAATGCCGCCGCGTGGTACACGAGTGATTTCCCATGGAGCCATTTGAACCGCTTTGGATGCGTTGATGGTATATCGCAAATTGATCGTACAGGCTTTATCATCAATCGAAAAATCCTTATCAACGCTGGCGCCAAATGTTTCATTGTTGCCTCCAGTCAACATCAAATGATTGTTATCAACTTGTGCTGAATAAGGATTGCCATCAATGGATGCAATCGGTGGCCACGTTGCAGGCGTCCATTTTTTTTGCGGACTGGTCCAGAAGGTGGAACCAGAACCATTACAAACGCCCATGCTGTTATATTCAGGCGAAGGACAAGCATAGGGAGTGATAACCACTCTATCTTTAAATTTCAATGCAGAAACGCGCCCACCAATTTGTGGATTGACATGCATCTCGATGCCGCAATTTTCAGCGTTAAAGCGATAATCCATATTAGAGATTTTTATTGGCACAACGATATGTGCATGAACGTTGTTGGCACAGGTGAGTAACAACATACAGATCATAAAGAACGCAATATTAATACGCGATGTGTAAAGCTTGAAATGATTCATAAATGTATATTGCTGAGCTGAAGGTTAAATAGATATTCATGGATAGATCGATTCAATCCAAATTAATACCTGGATAATCTGAGTCTAATGGAATAAGCGGCAATTGTGATTTGATGTGCTCTCGGTTAGAGAGTAGAAAACTCATGATAACGATAGCGCCCAGTATAGGGACGAGCCAGATCAATAATACCTGGGCCAGCTTTTGCTTTGGCGTTAAGAATGTGATCTGCGTTACCCACACGGTAACGATGAGATTAATTGCCACAAAAATTAAAGATACTCCGATAATTAGGGCCGTCATGTATTAAGTCCTTATTTCACCAATGTGATGTTACTGAATAAAGTAATGGTTGCCAAATAGCATTAAGATCAGTCAGTGCCGCTTAAAAATCCAAAATTCTTTACAACTGTATAAATAAACAGTATTGTGTGTCCATGGTGATGCACGACGAAACACAAGTATTCTTAGGCCGGGGTGCAGTGAGCAATCCCGCGGGTCGATTTGAAATGCAGCAAGTGGTTTCATTTGATGATGGTTGGACGCCTGAATCAGAAGAACTCCCACCACTCGATACCACCGTACAGGCCGATGCCAGTCGCAGTATTATCACTCACAATGATTCGCCAGATATTCCTTTCAATCAGTCCATCAATCCCTATCGGGGTTGTGAGCATGGATGCATTTATTGTTTTGCTCGGCCGACACACGCCTATTTCAATTTGTCACCGGGGCTTGATTTTGAAACCAAGCTTTTCTACAAACCCGATGCAGCGAAGTTATTGGAAGCCGAGTTAGCTAAACCCACGTATCGCTGTCAGACTATTGCCATCGGCACTAACACCGATCCGTATCAGCCCATTGAAAAAGAGTATCGTGTGATGCGCGGTATTCTAGAGGTGCTCCATGCCTGTAATCATCCCGTCAGTATTGTGACCAAGGGCTCGTTGATCGAACGTGATATAGATTTATTGTCTGACATGGCCAAGCGAAATTTGTCTTCAGTGGCCATTAGCATTACGACATTGCGTAATGACTTGAAGCGTATTATGGAGCCGCGTACCGCGTCACCACTCGCGCGACTGCGAGTAGTCAAAGCGCTTAGCGATGCAGGTGTGCCGGTGTCAGTCATGGTTGCACCGGTTATTCCATTGTTAACTGACAGTGAACTCGAAGACATTCTCGGGGCGGCCGCAGCGGCAGGGGCACGTTATGCGGGCTATTTGTTGGTAAGGTTGCCACATGAAGTGAAGCAACTGTTTCGCGATTGGTTAAACATGCATGAACCGTTGAAAGCGAAACATGTCATGTCATTGCTTAATCAAATGCGCGGTGGTCGTGATAACGATCCGCGCTTCGGCTCACGTCAAAGTGGTGAGGGAATTTATGCGGAACTGCTGGCGAAACGATTCACAGCAACATGCGAAAAATTAGGAATCAATCGAAGTGAACGTTACTCACTCAATACCAAGCAATTTAAACCACCCATTATTGAAGGCACACAGTTTTCGTTTTGGTAATTATTAATGATTGATAGCTGATGTATTTTGTTATGCAGCAATACTTGCAAAATATTTTGCCGCGGCTTCTGGTTTGTTTTGTTCATTGAATGAACGTTCAATCCATTTCTTAAGTTCAAGTACGGTTGGGTCATTTGCACTGTGTACTTTAAGAACGATCTTATAATTATCAAGCAATAATGGTTCGCCAGCAGCATATTGATGCTGGCTTATTAGAGTTGCACCATATATCGCATTTGCCAGTGAGACGAGTTGGTTACCACTGACAAGCGAGCGTTGCAATATTGGCAATGCAACTTGAATTTCGCTAGCCGCATCGGTAAATCGTTCTTGCTCGAGAGACACCAAGGCCAGACACAGTTGCGAAGTGCCCACATAAACATGATCGGGTGGTAAAGATGCTTTGTATACATCCAATGAATACTCAAACTCTTTCTGCGCCTCCGCGAGTGCATGTTTGTCCAATAACACCAAGCCAAGACGTTGATGTGCATATCCAACGTAGGGATGGTTCTTGCCGCGCACTTTTTCCTGAAGAACAATTGCACTTCGCAACACTTGTTCCGCTGTATTCAGCTCGGGCAATTTGCGCAAAAAATCACCATAGTTAACTGTTGCTTCGATGGTTTCAGGGTGTTCCGGCCCAAATATCTTTTTATACATCCCCAAAGACTCTTCAAACACTGGTTTGGCCTCTTTGAGTTTGCCTTCCAATGTCAGTAACACTGCAAGATTCTGCATGTTGAAAGCAACCTCCGGATAATCATTTCCATGTGCTATACGGCTTAGTTGCAAAGCACGTTGCAAGAATGGCTCTGCTTCTGAGTACTGGCCTTTGAGAATGTAAAATGCTCCAAGATCCGCAAGTACAAGAGCTGTCTGGGCCTGAGCAATATCACCGTGCTTTGACAAGATTGTCAGAGCTTCTTGATAAAGCGTTAAAGCTTTATCCATTTGTTGTTGGCTTTGACGTAAAAAAGCAAGCTCAGTCAAACTCTTGGCAACTTCAATACTGTTTGATGCAAAGAGCTTTCTATTTAAAGTTAAAGAATGTTGTAGCAAAGGTTCCGCCGCAGTGTAGTTTCCTTGCTTTATCAGAATATCTCCCAACAAACGCTCAATATCTGCTATCTCCGGCTGGCTAACATCTTCAAGTTGGATATGTTTCTGCAATGCTGCTTCCAATAGCAAACGCGACTCATCGTAAAGACCAAGGCCACGATATACGTCGCCCATCGCGCTGAGTAAACTTGCCTGAACATCGGGATGATCGGAGAGATCGTTTAATATGTGCTTCGCACCAACATCCAATATTTCACGTACTTTGATTTCATTACCACGACTATGACTTGGGTCAGCCTGTTGGAAGAGATCGATCATGAATTTGGACACTTGTTCTGCGCGTACTTGTTCGCGCTCGATGTGTTTTGATTGTATATAGGTAGTGATAGCGAATGCGAACAAGGACAATGCAACGATACTGCCAAGGACACTGGCAGCGGCATTACGTTGTACCAGTTTGCGAGTTCGGTACAACCATGTGTCTTTACGCGCAAGGACCGGCTGATCGGACAGATAACGTTCGATGTCGGCAGAAAGCTGTTCAACCGAGCTATAACGACGTTGTGGTTCCTTGCGC
Source organism: Steroidobacteraceae bacterium (assembly GCA_025927665.1). Taxonomy (GTDB): domain Bacteria; phylum Pseudomonadota; class Gammaproteobacteria; order Steroidobacterales; family Steroidobacteraceae; genus CAILZL01. The sequence continues at coordinate 8,137 of JAICKZ010000084.1, forward strand.
AAAGCCGTCATTACGATGGCAGACAGGTCACCGCGCAAATCGCGCCGTAATTTTGCAAGTGTCGTTGAACGCTCTTCGCACAAACGTTCGATAATTTCCTTGTCTTTTTTGTTGACCACCTCATAAAGACCCATCTCCATCGGAATTGCCGGGTTATCACAGATTGCTCGCTCAAGTTCCGCAAGTCGAGTATGTTTGATTTCAAATGGCCTACGTCCGGTCAGTAATCCATATAGCAACACACCAAGAACATAAATATCACTTGATGTGGTGATTGTCTCACCACGTATTTGCTCAGGACTGGCATGATCGGGTGTCATTAAACGATAATCGACATGCGTCATGGCAACGGTTTGAGTAAAGCTGTGAGCATCGAGCAGTTTTGCGATACCGAAATCCAGTAATTTCGGTGTGCCATCTGCAGTCACCAGAATATTGGAAGGCTTGAGATCACGATGCACAATCAGATGTTGATGTGCACACTGCACTGCGGCGCAGACCTTTTGAAATAGCCGCAAACGTTGTTCGATACTTAGTTTTTGATGATCGGCATAAATGTTGATTGCCACGCCATCAACATATTCCATGACAATGTAGGGTGTGCCTTCCGGTGTGGTGCCACCATCGATGAGTTTGGCGATGTATGGATGTTCAAGCGTAGCAAGAATCTGGCGTTCCAGCTTCAGTCGTATCTGTAACTGCTGTGACATGACACCACGGCGTAGTAACTTGATCGCGACACGTTGTTTAAAATGTTTGTCGGCTCGTTCAGCAAGTAGCACCTGACCCATACCTCCTTCGCCAATGATGCCAACTACGCGATAAGAGCCGATCGACTCGTAACTGGGTTTTAATTCCGCTTCAGGTGATAGTTCCGCTTCCAGATTCCAGTCCCACCAGGCGTGCACATGCGTGGCGAGTTGTCCAATGACTTGTTCCAGAAGATTAGGGTCGTTTGCGCAGTTACGCTGCACAAAAGCCATGCGTGCTTCAGGTTTCAGCGCCATTGCCTGTTCAAAAATTTTATCTAATGTACCTGACATGGATGCGGCGTACGAAGTGGATTGGAACGTTCAATACCAGGCAGGCGTCGATCATAGGCAGTGAAATCACGACAAGCAACTTTCTTCCAATAATGCTTGCATCTGAAAAAGCATACTTGTATAGATTGGTCGTTGTATTCCCTGATCAGCTTGTCCGATTTTAATATTGAACGGATCAGACTTGCCGGAAATAACAATTAATTCAATCAACGAGGAGAAAAGATATGAGCAACGGTACAGTTCATCCCCCCGAACTTCGCAAAGCCGCCTTTGTCGGTGGTCTTATTGGCGGTGCGGTGGGCACCATTACTATTCAATTGATCTGTTTCTGGTTTTACCACATGCACCAGATACCAGTTCAATAATGATTTGAAGAATTGAAGCCATGGATGGCTGTTAGATCGTTTTCAGTTTCAATGGTTGATCTTCAGGTACAAACTCCATTGAGACTGAGTTCAAACAATAACGACGACCGGTCGGTTTGGGACCATCGTCAAATACATGTCCCAAATGTCCATCACAACGTTTGCAACGAATTTCAACGCGTACATGTCCATGACTTCGATCTTCCAATTCGTGTATATGTTCAGGATCAAATGGCTGATAGAAACTTGGCCAGCCGGTACCGGATTCAAATTTGTTAGCAGAGTTGAATAACGGTAAGCCGCACAGACGACAGCAATACACACCCGCTTGTTTGTTATTTAACAATCCGCCGCAAAATGGTGGTTCGGTACCTTGATTAAGCAATACTCGACGCTCTTCTGCGCTCAAGTCTTTCGCCAATGTTTCGCGTTCAGCAACGGTTAAAAGATTTAAATCAAAACCACTCTTAGAAACGGTATTCATATACAGACCTCTATCATTGTTGATTGCGTCGTTCAAAAGCAGTCAATGTATTTTGCAATAAGCAAGCAATCGTCATTGGACCGACACCGCCCGGCACGGGTGTAATCGCTGCTGCGATATTCATCGCTTCGGCAGTAGCCACATCACCGCATAATTTGAATTTGCCCTCTTCGCCAGCGATACGATTGATACCCACATCAATCACCACCGCGCCAGGTTTAATCCAGTCACCTTTAATCATGGAAGGCCGTCCCACCGCAGCCACCAAAATATCCGCACTGCGACATACACCGGTTAAATCCTTGGTTCGGGAATGCGCCATGGTAACGGTGCAATCTGCTTGCAACAATAATTGTGCGATGGGTTTACCCACCAAGTTAGATCGACCAATGACCACTGCGTGTAATCCAGCAAGCGTAGGTAGTTCGGCTTTTAATAACAACATACATCCACTGGGCGTGCAGGGAATTAACCCCTTCTGATTGTTCATCAAACGACCGGCATTGATGGTTGTTAATCCGTCCACGTCTTTGTCGGGATCAATAGATTGCACGACACGTTCGGACGAGATGTGTTTCGGCAATGGCAATTGCACCAGAATGCCGTCGATACGTGCATCGCTATTCAATTTTGCGACTAACTCCAATACGGACTGTTCAGAGGTATCCGCAGGAAGCTTGTGTTCAATGGATCGCATGCCCACTTCAACCGTCGCCTTGCCTTTATTACGTACATATACCTGACTGGCTGGATCTTCACCCACCAACACGACCGCCAATCCTGGTACCCGACCAAGTTGTGTCTGCAACGTTGCGACGCGCGCAGCAATGGCGTGGCGTAAATGGCTGGCCGCAGCAGTGCCATCAATCAATTTAGCAACCATGAAAATCGACCTCATTGTCCTGAAAAATGCGTTAGTGTAGTCGCCTGCTGTGCGCTGCGTCACGCGCTGTTACGTCGGGAGCGACCGACATCCATAAATCCGCAGCGGCGCGTGGCAGAATCCACGTTATTGATCAGCTTCCCGGAAACTCTCATCTTATGCATGTTCGTTTTAATCGAATCATCACAGCTGCAGGCCATGCTGCATTTATTTCTTTAATGCTATTGTCTTTTGCCGCGCACGCTGAAGAAGAACAAAAACCTTGGGAGAGCGAGCCGCCACCACGCATTCTTGAAGATCGCATGCGTCTGCAAGTCTCGCTATGGAATGCCAATATCGAATCCATTGTGCGTGCCGATCCTACTACCACTCAACCAGGGACTACTTTAGTTGCCGAACGCGATCTTGGTCTTAAGAA
>JAICKZ010000311.1 GCA_025927665.1 Steroidobacteraceae bacterium
ACTCGATGAAGCTGGACAACGTGCGACATTGGGCACACAACACAAGTTGAAGCTGCGTGGATTGGATCAAGATGCATTTGCTATTCGCGCTGCATTGGAAAATGCGGAGCGAGCAGGATTATCTGGGCTGGTGCATTTTGAAAAGCGTTCGCTGTCAGTGCTAACACCCGATGTAGAAGGCGCGGGTTTACTCGTTACCAATCCACCTTATGGCGAACGTATTGGCGATGAAGATAAGTTGCGTTCGGTGTATGCCCAACTGGGCGACAAATTGCGGGAACATTTTTCAGGATGGAAAGCGGCAGTATTCACTGGCAATCCGCCCTTGGCAAAAGAATTGCGGATCAATGCCAAACGTAGCCACACTTTATATAACGGCGCGATCGAGTGCCGCCTGTTGCGTTTTGAAATCGATGCTGCGCATTTCGATACACCCGAAGCACGCCCCACTTTCGAAGCGAAGCTGCTTGAAGCGCGTCAGCAACCCGGTGCAGAGATGGTTGCCAATCGTTTAATCAAGAACTTTAAAAACTTAAGTTCATGGGCACGTAAGAACGACATTCGTTGTTATCGTGTTTATGACGCTGATATGCCTGAGTATTCTTTTGCCATCGATATATACGGATCGGCCGAAGATGAAAAACTCAATTGGGCCTATGTACAAGAATACGCTGCGCCTGACAGTGTGAATCGCGATGCAGCCAGAACACGTCGTATGCAATTGCTGTCGGTATTGCCGGAAGTGTTGGAGATTCCACGCGAACGAATTCATGTGCGCACGCGTAAACCGCAGAGCGAGCAAGGTCAATATGAGAAATTGGATTCGCAGCGCGAATTTCAGATTGTCAGTGAAGGCGCCTATCGATTCTATGTAAATTTCACTGACTATCTTGATACGGGATTATTTCTTGATCATCGTATTACGCGACAAAAAATTGCAGCGGCGGCAAAGGGAAAACGCTTTCTCAATCTATTTGCTTATACTGGTAGCGCAACTGTCTACGCCGCAGCGGGCGGTGCAAGATCCTCGACTACAGTTGACATGTCCAATACTTATCTTGAATGGACAGAAAAGAATTTGCAGTTAAACAAGGTGGATGCACCACAACACGAATTAATCAAAGCGGATTGTCTGCAATGGTTGGTGCGCGAAGCAGAAACTAAACCCGGACAATATGATTTAATTTTTGTTGATCCACCCACTTTCTCACGTTCCAAAAGCATGGAAGTCGATTTCGATATACAAAGCGATCACGTGCGTTTATTACAGCTGTGTGGTGAATTATTGGCGCCCAATGGAATGATTATTTTTTCCAATAATTTCACTCGCTTTAAGTTGGATCATGCGGCTCTTTCCGCTTTCAAAATTGAAGATTGGCGGCGGCTAACCTTGCCCAAGGATTTTGAGCGTAATCCTAAAATTCATTGTTGCTTTGCCATAACTCGCGCCTAAAATTCATCTAATAACCCTTTTCGGCGCACCCCAACTTCGATTATTAATGAAAACTTCTGCATTTAAGGTTAATTCGCATCCCTAACCGTTGCCATGACACCGGCGTTGCCGCAGAATTGCATTCTCTTTACGCGGTTTGATGCAGGCGAAATCATGAGCAGCGATTTATTTCAGGTCAGGTTCCATCCCAAACTCGGTGTGGTCATTTATGACCCCGTTGCTCAAATGGGAATTTCCAAAGAACAGTTGCGCTTGTTCAAAATCAATAGCATGTCGGCAACCACTTTTCGACGCGATATCGTCAACAAGGATTTAGGTGTTTGCGATGATGCTGATGTAATGGAGGATTCAGCGATCAGCGTGGATGCGTATCGTGTTGCACGTGTGGCGCGTCGCAAACCTTATTGCGAAAGTTGTCGTCGTCACTTTGGCTCTGTCGATTTTTCCGTATGTACCGATTGTAATTCGGTGCGTTGTGCCTGCGGCACATGCAGTTGCGTTGCCCGCAAGCGTAAAGCAGCTTAGAACGAAGATCTGATTCTTACAATTGACGCGCGCTGGTTATTTTTAGTGGTGATGTTTATAGAGCGATTCATTAATCGCCTTCGTTGTCCATATTTCATCGCAGCCATCAAATACCAGTGAGACAGGTCTCGCGCTTAACATGAGCCACTAATATGGACATCTTTCGAATCTTTACCATTGAAGCGGCGCATCGATTACCGAATGTACCTGTCGGACATAAATGCTCTCGACTGCATGGTCATTCATTCAAGATCGAGTTACATCTCTCTGGCGATATCGATAAGCAAAGCGGATGGGTGATGGATTTTGCGGATGTGAAAAAAGCATTTCAGCCCATTTACGATCAACTCGATCATCATTATTTGAACGACATTGTTGGATTGGAAAATCCCACCAGTGAAAACCTTGCACGTTGGATATGGAACATTACCAAGCCCGTATTGCCGCTGTTGTCAAAAGTCGTGGTGCATGAAACTTGCACCAGTGGCTGCGTCTATCGTGGTGAGTAAATGTAAATCACATCAGGTTTTATAAACCTGATGTCGCGCAAAGACTTATCGATAATCAACCATGTTCGCGCCCATGACTAAGAAGAGCGCTTACCAAACCATGATTTAAAGCTGCGCTTTTCAGGCAGTCGTCTTTTTAAAGTTGAACAGGATAACCGCTCGAATTTACGTTGCCAATCGAATCAAAAACATAGATGTAACCAGTTTCACCAGAAGAAAATCCGTTCCGATTGATGGATGCTGAAATTGAACCGGCGCTCCACGTGGAAATGGGTTGTATGGACCATTTTGTTGATGACGAGTAAACAGGTGAATCTGTGATCACAACTCGCGCTTGTGTTGTGTCGAGATAATAATCGTCAACCCATTGGCGATACGCATTGTTGGCGTAGTAATCTCCACCGTTGAACAGGAAGATCCATTCTAATACAGCAGTGGATCCGCTTGGACGAGTGATCTGATGATCTTGATTGATAATCAGCTTGCCATTGATCCACATTTTGTAGCCACCGTCAGCCACGCCAGGTGTCGATAATTTGTACCAAAATTCATAATAGTTCCATTGATAAAGAGCAATCGGCTGTGGGAAAGCACCCGATGGCAAGTTCGGATCGCGATAGTCCGTTGTGCCATCATTAGCACTCTCGTCACAGCCGCTGGAGAAACCGGAAGTATTGAATCCTTCAAAGGTAATATTAGCAGCAGGTTTACCCGAGTAAGGCGCGCCTGAGCCTGCTCGCCAGAATTTGAAAAGACGAAACTCATCAACTCCTGAAGTCTGAGCAAAAGATCCGTAAAAAGAATTGTAAATTTCCGTAGTTGAAATCTTTTTAC
>JAICKZ010000234.1 GCA_025927665.1 Steroidobacteraceae bacterium
ATACCGATTGTACGAGCCGGCGTTAAAGCTTCGCCAAATAAATACCATGCAGCCAGTGCGTTGACAACGTAACCGATGGACAACATTGGATACGCAATACTGACTGGTGTGCGTGATAGTGCGCCGATCCAGACGATCACGCTGATGCCATAACACATCAATCCCATCAGAATATGCCGCTCGAATAAAAATTTTGGCAGCACTTGTAATAGGTTGTCAGCAGAGAATTCAAAATGACCTACGACATTCGTACCTGCCTTCAATAACAATTGTGCGCAGGCATTCAATAACACGCCAGTGATCACCAGAATAAAAGCAATGGGTGTCATGATTGGTTATGGGCCTTCGTGTTCAATCACTGTTTAGCAGCAGCCAGCAGATTGGATTGTTGAGCAATCACTTTCATCGGCAGTTTTGCGGACACCGTTTTATACAGTTCTGGGCTCATTATCGCAATTGGGTGCGCATCTTGAGCCCAACTTTGCGCAAGGGCATCGATATCGGCCACCCATAAATGAGGCTCTTGTGTCAGTCCAAAATCCAGCTCTCCTCGATATCGCACCAGTGTCATGGTTTTCTCAAGATAGAAGGGAAGTGTCTGCTCATAGTCATTCACACTATAAATTTTTGTCTCAGCACGTAGTTGTGGCTTCAACTGCTCCGCAAGTGTTTTTGCAGATCGCGTCTTACCCAGTGCATCGGCACCATAAATTAGAACAGAGTATCCGAGTACCGCGCCGCATCCCAATATCACAATACCACGTTGCAAATCATGTTTGCCGATCCACCATCCAGCATAAGCTGTTGACAGCGCAATGATAAAGAAAGCCGCAGCCGAAGGTGGTTGCAATGATCTCACCATATCAATCGAATTGTTTCCGGCAATGGTGTCGGGCAAGAGTGCAAGCGTGATCGCGATCAAACCTACAATCGCAGTAATGATCCATAAGTGAATGCGAATAGTTGAGTGTCGCAACCGTGGCAATGCTTCTGCACACAGCACCGCCAATGCTGGAAATAAAGGCGCAATGTAGGGAGCAAGTTTGGAATGCGACTTGCTGAAGAACAACATGACAACCAATATCCACAACCATAGAAATCGACGATATTGAAATCCACCAGAGACATGATCACTGTGCCAACTCCGTTTTAGATCCGCAAAGCACAGCGTCGTCCATGGCAGCGCACCTACTATCAGAAAAGGAATGAAGTACCACCACGGACCTTCACGAGAAGCAATCGGTGTTAGAAAACGCGCGAATTGTTGAGTCCAAAAAAAGAACTCAAAGAATTCTGGATTGGCACGTGATACCAATACAATCCATGGTGCGCCAATCAATAAAAATAATGCCAATCCTTTTACCAAGTGCAAACGCTTCCACGTTGAGAACTCACGCGTTACGACGCTATAGATTGACAAGGTGAGTGAAGGCAGTATCAACGCGATCAAACCCTTGCTCAAAAATGCTAGTGCTGCAGCGCTCCAGGCCAGCAACATCCAGTTACGCTCTTGAGTTGATTTTTCTTTCGCATGTTGTGCCAATAAAAAACTGAATATCGCGAGCTCAAGAAAAAATGCCAGTCCTATATCCAATGTGTCGAAATGTCCGAGCGTGATATACATCATCATGCTGGCGAGGATCATTGCACTCATGCGTCCGCTTTCAGCATTGAACAATCGCGTCGCCGTGAACCAGGCAAATAGAATGCCTGCAAAGCTGGTAAGTCCCAACCACAGTCGCGCGGTAAATTCATTTTGCCCGAATGCCTTGTATGCAACAGCCGTTGTCCAGTATTGCAGAGGTGGTTTTTCAAAATACTTGATGCCGTTCAATCGCGGAGTTACCCAATCACCACTGATCAGCATTTCACGACTGATTTCGGCATAGCGGCCTTCATCAGGATCGAGTAAACGACGTGTCCCTAGTGTAGAGAACCACATCACGACTAATGCCAGTATCACAAACCAGAACCAGCGCGAAGCAGAAGCAGTGGAAGTATTCATGCCAGATATTTAGAAAATAATTCTCGTCGATTGCAAAGTGTAACTTTAGCAGTTCGGCTACGTTTAAGCTCATGCAGAATGAATACACTACTGCGGTAATCGGTTAAAGTGCGCATCGGCGCATTACACGAGATCTCCATTTATGAATGCAGTATTGGCAGACTTGATCAAGGTGTTGGAGCTGGAAAAACTGGAAGTCAATCTGTTTCGTGGCGTGAGTCGCGACTTGGGATTGCCTCAGGTATTTGGCGGGCAGGTACTGGGTCAGTCGCTCCATGCTGCAAGTGCTACGGTCAGTGCAGATCGGTTAGTGCATTCCTTGCATGCTTATTTTTTGCTGCCGGGTGATGTGAAAGCGCCCATTATTTATGAAGTAGATCGCAGTCGAGATGGCGGAAGTTTTTCCAGTCGGCGGGTGGTGGCCATTCAGCATGGTCAACCCATTTTTCACATGTCTGCATCGTTTCAGATTGAGCAAAGAGGATTGGAACACCAGAGTGCTATGCCATCAGTGCCTGCACCGGAAACTTTGCAAGACATTCGCGATGTCGTTGCCGCAGCACCGAATATTCCTGATGAACTTAAGCGCTGGTTTCAGGTTCAGTTGCCCATCGAATTTCGTCCTGTGGATCCAGAGCAAATGATGTCAGCGACCCCCAATGAACCTTTGGTGCGGTTCTGGTTTCGTGCCATTGATCGCTTGCCCGACGACGTGGTGCTGCATCGATCGGTGCTAGCCTATGCGTCTGACTTCTATTTATTACGTACTGCAACGGAGCCGCATGGCATACCATTTCCAAGTGCACGATTGCGACTGGCAACCATTGATCACGCCATGTGGTTTCATCGACCTTCACGAACTGATGATTGGTTGTTGTATTCCATTGACAGTCCCAGTGCTTCGGGTTCTCGCGGATTGTCACGTGGTTCGATATTTGATCGCAGCGGTAACTTGGTAGCGTCAGTCGCACAAGAAGGAATGGTGCGTGTAAAGAACTAAAGCTTCTTTAAAATTATTGTGCATGTTGGTTGTATACGCAGCCTGTCGTTCAACATCCATGTAATGAATGAAGGTTATTGCCGAGTGAGGCCACGCAGCAACCAATTCTTGATGTAGCCAGCAAGCTGTGGAGACATGTTATGCAGAATGCCTTTCTCGCGTCGTTCAAGATGTGCGGCCGGATCACCATTGGCTTCAAATACAAAATGATCGAAGAATTCTTTCCAGATTGCGCGCTTATCAGATGGCAATGATCGTACAGACATGATGCCGTGCACCAGCGCTTCAAATGCGGAGCCGGTTCCTGGATATCCTATATCCCACCAATAATTGACCAGCACATTGAATGAGCTCAGTGACTCCACATGATGCCACCACATGTAAGGAATATAGATTGCGTCACCGGGAAACAGTTCTGCTGAATAAGCTGCATCAAGTGCGTCCTTGAATTTGGGGAATTTCTGGAAATCTGGTTCATGTAAACCAACCATGCTGATCGGCTGACCGGCCATCGTAAAATCCAGTGGCCCTACATAAAGATTTTTCACTTGTTCGGGAGGAAATAACGTGAAGCGTCGTTTACCTGCTACCACACAGGCGAGATTTTCGGAGACGTCAAAGTGAGTTTGAACTGTCACCTTATTGCCAATCCAGATACGCGGTTCGATGTGCTGATCAAGAAGTGGCGTGACATTCTCAATGCCAAATTGTGGCATCGATTGCTGAATGGGAACTGATCCCAGATAAATGGCAGATGGTGCAGCATCGTCGATATGACTCATCAGTAGCTGCAGTGCATTCTCAATTTTTTCTGGTCTGCGTTCGAAATTGAATCCACGCATTTCAGGTCCATACCAGAACAATCCGCCAATACTTGGAGCGCCAAGAAACAGTTCGGCAGGAATATGGTGATCCATAGGTAATAAATAATTACAAAATGCCTGTGCTGATTGCGAAGCAGCGGTGACAGCCGGCCAGTTTTTTACCAATCCGCGCAATACGGCAGGTTGATTTTGTGGAGCAATTTTGTCTTTGAAGACAGTGCTATCAACATCTTGCCATTCTGGTATAGATTTCATTGGAGGCACTTGTTGAAATTCTTGACGTCTTGATTGAGCATGACACAATGATTGATCGATGGAAATTAATCGCCATAATGATGTTGCATGGTGTTAGACATTACGTACATATATGACTGAAGCCAACTACCCAACTGTTAGAATTGAGTATATTGGAAAATCTCAGCAGCCAATTGTCATCATCGACAATTTTATGCACGACGCATTACATTGGGTTAATTACGCGGCGAGTGGCATCACTTACCATGCTAATTCCGAGTTTTATCCCGGCGTAAGAAGTCCGGCGCCATATGAATACGGTAATTCTCTTTATGCATCCGTTAATGAAGTAGTGTGCAAAACCTTTTGTTGGGAAGGGGGGATGGAAATTACATCTTGTGATTTTTCACTGGTTACTAAAGCGCCTCAGGACTTGCTTCCGATTCAGCGCGTACCGCATGTTGATTTTACGAACCTTGATGGATTGGCGGTACTTCATTATTTGTGCAAACCGGAGCACGGAGGCACTTCATTTTATCGGCATCGAAGCACTGGATACGAGTTGATACTTGCTGACAACGTAAATCAGTTTGTGGCCACGGCAAATGAAGAGGTAAAAGAGTTGGGTATGCCGACGCCAAGATATTTTAATGAAAGTAACGTACAATTTGAACGCATCGCCAAGTACGAAGCGCAATTTAACCGTTTGTTAATTTATCGCGGCGCTTTGTTGCATTCTGGGAATCCACCTATCGACTTCATTCCCGATCCTAATCCTCGCACCGGACGTCTTACGGTTAATACTTTTTTGAAACGTCTTTATTAGCCAGATCGAAATTTGCATTTTCGCTTATGGTCTGTTGCGCGCCGATGCTGTGATAGTGGACGCTAATAAATTTCGACATCAAAATACTCTTGAGACTGCTCTTTTTGGCTAGGGTATAAAAAAAGGTGCCAGTAAAACTGGCACCTTTTTAAGTTGAGGTCAACTTAGTCTTACTTCGTTATTCAAAATCCCAACGCAAGCCTAATGTGTAACGGGTG
>JAICKZ010000240.1 GCA_025927665.1 Steroidobacteraceae bacterium
CGTCTATCAAGGCAATGGTTGTGATGGTGTCAGTCAATTGCAGAATTTCACTGATTGGTTGGGACGTGAACCTGGATTTGTTTTGGATTTTTTTTCCAGTGATTCCTGGCAAGAAATGCTTGACGATGCTACGTGGACAATGAAATGTTGGAAGGCACAACATATGAATGTCGTGTTCTCTGTTCCGATGTTACCCAAGGGATTGAATGCAGTTACTGATGGAGCAGCTGGAAAATTCGATTCTCACTTTCGTTCGCTTGCGCAATTGATGGTGGCGAATGGATATGGCAACGCCATCATCCGACTCGGTTGGGAATTTAATGGCGGTTGGTATTCCTGGGCAGCGAAATCTCATCCTCAAGATTGGATAAAGTATTGGCAACATATCGTAACTGCAATGCGCAGTGTACAAGGCGCAGCGTTTCGTTTCGACTGGTGTCCTGCAACAGGTACTCAACAGATTGCAGCGACGACTGTTTATCCTGGTGATAGTTTCGTGGATTTCATTGGCAGTGATGTTTACAACCAAACTTGGTCGGCGAATGTTGTGACGCCGGAACAACGTTGGCAAGAATTATTGACGCAATCTTATGGGCTCAACTGGTTGAGCGACTTTGCAAAGCAACACGGCAAGCCTATTTCCATTCCAGAATGGGCCACGGGTTTCAGACCCGATGGACATGGTGGCGGTGATGATCCTTACTTTGTGTCGCACATGGCAAGTTGGATCAAAAGCCATAACGTAAATTATCATGGTTATTGGGATTACGTTGCCAGCGACTACAACGGTAAATTATCTAGTGGCAATCAACCGCATGCGGCCAGTCAATATTTGCAATCTTTCAAATCCATACCTCAAGCACCGATGAATGTTTACACAATAAAGAAATAAATCACTCCGATTTAATTTTATAATTACATCGCTTTGCTAAGGATACGTACTTGTGTTGCTGCCAATTCACAACGTTATCAACGCGTATGCCTGCATGACGGTTGCAAAGATACAACTACAAACAAATGACATCACCGTAGGAATCAGCCTACATATCAGCATTTATCGTCGCAATTTTTATCAACCTATGCAATAGACATTGCATTAGCGATTGGGTATTTCTAATATTCATTGTCTGATTGCATATCAGTAGATGACGATCGAAACATATCTGCAGCTTACGACCTCATTCATACATTATTGGTTGCAGAATAACGCCATGCGGGTTTGTAATTGCTTTGTAGGTATTCATGTCTCATGCTCGCTAGCAAAAGTACAGTAACTAATGAGTGGCAATTCTTTCGTGACGGCGGAAAGGCCGGCGAACTCATACGCTCGATAGATTGGGAACTTAATCCGCTGGGTAAACCATCACAATGGCCAAGCGCCCTGCGCACCACAGTTGGCATGTTATTGCATTCGCAACATCCAATGTTTTTATGGTGGGGCCAGGAATTAATTCAATTTTATAATGATGCTTATGCAGTCAGCCTTGGACCGGACAAACAACCTGCGGCCATGGGTCAACGCGGCGCAGAGTGTTGGCAAGAAATATGGCCCATTATTTGGCCACAAATTGATGATGTCATGTCGCGGGGTATATCCAGTTGGAATGAAGATCATCTGGTGCCCATTTGGCGTAATAACCGTATTGAAGATGTGTATTGGACATATGGCTATTCACCCGTATTCGATGATGCCTATGCAATTGGTGGTACCTTGGTGGTCTGTACAGAAACCACCGCAAAAGTGCTGAACGAACGTCGCTCATCGGTACTCTATGCGCTGTCGGAAGAACTGCACGCAGCGGTCAATGTCAGCGATATATTTGAAACGTTAAACCGAGTGCTATCACGGTTCGACGTAGATTGTTCTTACATCTGGTTGACACGGTACACTTCCGATGACAACGATAGAAAAGAATGGGCTATTCATCTGGATGCAACAGCACAGCAACAATTAACGACGTACCTTGCACCTTATTTTAAGTCGTCCTCAAACCCTGGTGTCTGTACAGAAACTGTAGTTGAACTACCTGAGTTGCATAGCACGCAACTTGGTGCCACCGCATTTATTGTCCCTATTCAACCTTCGACGTTGGGAATGCAAGGGTTGATGGTGTTTGGACTTAACTCACGCTTAAAATTTGACGAAGCCTATCGTAAATATTTACTACAAATTGTTGCTCGCGCTGAACAAGAATTACTGCGTATTGATGCGGAAAGCAGCGCCAAGAATATTCTGGAAAGCATTAGCGATTCTTTTGTATCAGTCAATCGCGAATGGCGTTTCACGTATATGAATAAACAAGCGCGAACGACGCTAGAGTTGCAATCTCGCGAGATTCTCGGCAAGGTGATTTGGGATGAATATCCTGGGTTACGAACTTCAGAATTCGAAACCATCTTTATCAATGCGATGAATGGCAAGGCTGGCACGGCCACCGCATACTATCCTGATCATGATCGTTGGTATGAAATACATGCTTATCCAGTTGATAAGGGCATCTCAATTTATTTTCGTAATGTAACGGAACGGCTATACGCTGAACGTGCCTTGCGTGAAAGCGAAGCAGCCTTGCGTCATGCAGATCGCAACAAGGACGAGTTTATTGCGGTACTTGCGCATGAGTTGCGTAATCCACTTGCAGCGTTATCCGCTGCCTCTAACCTTCTTTCCCGAGCCTCGCAGCGGCCCGATATTGCTCAAAAAGCCCATCAAGCTTTACATCATCAAGTGCAACATATGGCGCGGCTGCTCGATGATTTATTGGATGTGTCACGCATCACTCATGGCAGGTTGGAGCTGCGTAAAGAAAGTTTGATGCATACTCAAGAGCATGACGCTGCCGTTGAAGCAACCAAACACCTGATTGAATCGAAGCATCATCGCCTTACCATCGAACTGCCGTCCGAACCTATCTTGCTGAATGCGGATCAAGTCCGTCTAACGCAAATACTCTCTAATCTCTTGACGAATGCTGCCAACTATACACATGAAGGCGGCGTTATTAATGTTCATGTCGAAGTACAAAATGGCCAAGCCATTATAAGAATTAAAGACAACGGGATTGGTATTGCAGCGGAGTCATTGCCCACCATCTTTGAGCGCTTCTCTCATCCTAGTTCACACACGCATCGATCAGTCAGTGGTCTTGGCATTGGCTTGTCCATTGTTCATGGTCTTGCCCGTCTTCATGGCGGCAGTGTTGAAGCACGTAGTGCGGGTTTGGAGCAAGGCAGTGAATTTATATTGCGACTACCGGTAGCTGAAAATCAACAACCCAATACAATAATGGCCGCGCCTTATGCACAATCCGATGCAGTCAGTCATCGCATTCTTGTCGCCGATGACAATCGCGATATGGCAAACAGTTGGGCGGGACTGCTGCGCTTGTCCGGACATGAAGTGCAAGTCGCTTATGATGGAAAAATGGCATTGACCATAGCAAATGGCTTCAGGCCTCACATTGCATTTCTTGATATCGGCATGCCATATCTGAATGGGTATGAAGTAGCACAACGCGTGCGCGAAACGGAGTGGGGAAAATCAGTCGTATTAATTGCTGTCACTGGATGGGGACAGCAGAATGATAAGCAAACTGCACTGCGTGCTGGTTTTGACAAGCACTTCACTAAACCGATTTCCACGGAAATTATTGAGCAATTGCTGACCATGGTGCGCAGTGATTAAAACTCATTTAAATTATTGCGCTCGTTGCATTTTAGGAAAAGTTAGTACTACTCAATCCAACAGTGCGTGACTGTTGCAAATAAATAGCAAAGATATTCTCCAGTTCACTCGGGTCAACCGGTTTTGAAAAATAATAGTCGAACACGGTGCCACGCATTTTATCTGCATCACTTTGCTGTCCCCAACCGGTGATGGCGATTATTAATATTTTTTTACCCCATGAAGTCTCACGAATCTGTTGTGCAATATCATAGCCATTCATGTCAGGCATACTGATATCGAGAATCATGGCGTTGGGACGTTGCTGTATTGCAAGCTCCAATGCCTGTGTGCCAGAGAAAGCCGTGTGAACTTCGTGGCCAGCCAAATCCAAGAGAAGTGCCAAGCATTGAGCAGCATCACGATTATCGTCAGCAACCACTATCTTTAAATTGCTGAGCATCGGCTTAGACTCTATTGCGGGTGGTTCTTGTGGTGTATGAGCTTGGATGCAACTACATGGTAGCCGTATCGTGAAGATACTGCCCTGCCCTTCGCCAGCACTCTGCGCTTGAACCGTTCCGCCGTGTAACGATACAAATCCTTTCACTAAAGCCAAACCAATTCCTAAACCACCTTGCGATCGATCCAACGCGCTTTCCACTTGTGAAAACATTTCGAATAAACTCGGAATCATTGTCGCGCTCAATCCAATACCGTTATCACTTACAGTAAACACGACGTTATTATCATCAACGGTAGCGGAGAAAATGATGCATCCACCTCGATCTGTATATTTAGCCGCGTTGGTCAACAAGTTTGACAATGCTTGAGCAATTCGCAACGGATCAACTTCCAGCACCACCGATTCTGGAGGTAATTTGGTTTCCAGTATATGTTGCTTTTCATCAATCAATGGACGTGCGGTTTCCACCGCTGCAGCTATTAGCGCTGCCAATGTAATGGGTGTTTTTCGAAGTTCCAATTTGGCACGAGTAATACGCGATACATCCAGAAGATCGTCAAGCAGCAACGCCATGTGTTGAACTTGTCGAACAATAACCTGCCGTCCCCACTGTTGTTGTTGTTGAGTGGCATTGGATGCTTCGAGCATTTTCACGGCGTTGCGGATTGGCGCCAATGGATTACGTAGTTCATGCGCAAGTACCGCGATAAATTCATCTTTACGCCGATCAGCATCACGTAAAGCGTCCTCGGTTTGTTTTAATCGACTGATATC
>JAICKZ010000198.1 GCA_025927665.1 Steroidobacteraceae bacterium
GACTCCACTGATGCACAGAAATTTTTGTCGCAAGTCCCCGTCAGTTTTCCAATTGCCTACGATCGCGAAAATAAAGTCAGCAAAATATATGACGTATCTGCAATGCCAAGTACGGTATTCATTGATCGAAAAGGTCGTGTACGTCAGCTGCATCGTGGTTACAAGCCAGGCGATGAAAATGATTATCTGACTGAAATTCGCGCTTTGATTCGTGAACCCGGCTGATCACGTTTACTGAAATAGAAGTGATGTTTATGAAACGCTTAATTTTTCCATTGTTACTTCTCACTACCGCAACACTATTATCGGGTTGCGCGATAGAACCGTGGGTAAAGCCTTATGAACGCGCCGCGTTGGCTGATGAAGTGATGTCAAATGATCGCAACCCCTCCGTCGCGGATTACATGGATCATGTCCATGAAGTGCGTGAAGGATCACATGGTGCAACAGGCGGCGCGGGTGGCGGTTGCGGGTGTAATTGAAAAGCCACATGACGTATTTCTTGTCCATGCGACGTTTAAATAAAATCAAACTGATAAGTTATATCGCGATAATGGCGATTAGCTTAGTGAACTCCGTTATCGTCCTTGGCGGAGTGTTACCCGAAGATCGCGGTGATGTGCTTTATCATCGTTATGATGGTGGGGGTGTAACAGTTAGCGGCGAAACGCTCTTGATTCGCAAAAAGATCGGTGAAAATTTTGATATCGCTTATACGCATGACACGGACATGACCTCAAGTGCATCCATTGACGTCATGAGCGCTGCGAGCCCATACAAAGAGAAACGCAATCAGGACAGTATAGGTATTCAGTATCTGCACGGAAAAACAACTTACGGCATTAGCGCGTTAAAAAGCAACGAGCCCGATTATTTATCGAACAATGTAAGTTATAACATCAACGAGGATATGTTTGGCGATTTAACGACAGTCACCTTGGGCTTTACTCGTGGTCGTGATCATGTACGACAACATCTCGTTGATAAGGCCACAAATACCAATACATTTTCAGACCTGTTCCTCGAAAATGGCAATGTGGTATCACCACGCGTGGATCGACGTAGTTATCGCGTCGGTATATCGCAAATTCTGACTAAAAGACTTATTACGACATTTAACTACGAATCAAGTGCCCTGGAAGGATTCTTACGCAATCCCTATCGATCCGTGCGTTACGGTGATGCAAACTCCACCAGTATTTTTCGCCAAGCCGAATTGTATCCGCATACGCGGACTTCAAATGGCATCGGAGTCGAAGCACGTTACTATTTAAACTATCGAGCTTCTATCAAGCTTGGTTATCGTTACTACACTGACACTTGGGGAATCTTAAGCCATACGGCAGACATTGAATATGTACATCCATTTGGCGAAAAATGGTTGACGGAATGGAGCGTTCGATATTACACCCAACAACATGCCGACTTTTACGCGGACCTGTTTCCTTTTGCAGATGCGCAAAATTTTTTGGCGCGTGATCGCGAGCTGAGCACGATGAACGACATAAGCTATCATTTTGGTGTCGAAAGAAAATGGCGATATACGACCAAGGTTTTCCTAAAGGCCAGCTTTTTCTATGATCGGATCTCATATAACTATAAAGATTTTCGCAACAATCTTCTAACCGCATTGCCACCCAAAGATCAGCCTTTATATAAGTACGAATCAAACGTCTTCATGCTTCAGGGCTCACTAGGCTTCTAATTACAAATAGCAATCGAGTGACACAACATTGGCCTTTTATCGTCGCGATGTTGTGTCTAAGCATTAGAACTGTTCATGCAGACTCTCTTGCTGTCCGCGATTTAAATCCACTACTTTCTGGTTATGAACTACCACCATCACTTTCTAGTGCTTTAAATCCTGTATATCGTAATGACATTCAGGTCAGTTACGCGATCAGTAATACCTCGCTTGAACAACAATCAAGCAATGAACATCTTGTAGTAGACGGAGAACTGCATCGTTGGCAATTTACGGCAACACATGCGATTAACTCGCACTGGAATGTAAGTATTGAACTACCTTATCAATCAATCTCAGGTGGAACACTGGACAGATTCATTGAACACTTTCATAACGACTTCAACTTACCCAATGGCAATCGAGCAAATTGGCCGGTAAATCGCTTGCTAATCAATTATGCGAGAAATGGACAAACTCTTTACCACCTTGAGAATTCTCAATCCGGCATAGGCGATATGACATTGCGTGCCGGATGGCAATTCGATGCACAGATTGTTCACACTGCTACTGTTTGGTTTAGCGCAAAAGTGCCGACGGGAAATGCAAACAAGTTAACCGGTTCCGGTGCAGTTGATGCGGCAGTCTCACTAGCGGCTCAACAACAAGTGAATAACGATCTACAAACCTACGAGCAGATGTCGTTGTCATGGCTTGGTAATGGCACTCGCATGCAACAAGAACAAAAGCATTCCGTGTGGTCCGCCATGGCGGGAATCGATTGGCGACTATTCAACACCATGGACGTCGTCGCGCAACTCAATGCACATAGCGCCATATTCGACAGTGAGCTACGTTTGCTCGGTCAAGCGATGCAATTCAGTGTTGGGCCGCGCTATCACGCGCAACAATGGGCGGCATCATTCTTCATTACTGAAGATATCGCCGTCGATACTGCACCTGATGTGCAATTCCAATTCACGCTTGAGCATCATTTTTGATGCAGTTGTTGACGATGAAATTTGATGATGCGTGATGCATCAAAGCATCATCGTGACTGCACAATGACTTATAATTTTTATACGGGAATTTGTTGCGTGATGCAGTGAATGCCACCACCGCCGAGGACAATCTCACGTGCAGGAACGCCAATCACTTTGCGTTTTGGAAATAACCTCCGCAGTTTTGACAGTACTGCACGATCATGCTTCGCATCCAGTAGCGGAGCAACCACCACGGAATTGCCGATATAAAAATTTACATATGAAGCGGCCAATCTATCGCCAGCAACGCGAAGCTTCGTTGAGTCATTGCTATCCAGTCCCGCCGCCTCTAATTCCGTCATATAAAGTGGTCCTGGGTGCGGCAATAAATGTATTTTCAATTTGCGACTACGTGCATCTCGTACTTGCTGCAGGCGCTTCAGTGCATCATGTGAACGTTTGTATTGCGGATCGCGTCGGTTATCAGTCCAGGTCAACACGACTTCACCAGGACGAATAAAACAACAGAGATTATCGACGTGTCCGCTGGTCTCATCGTTGTACACGCCCTGTCCTAACCAAATTATTGTCGTGACGCCAAGATACTCGGCGAGTAGCAATTCAATTTGTCCCACATCTAATTCAGGATTGCGATTGGGATTGAGCAAGCATTCTTCCGTTACCAACGCCGTACCTTGTCCATCGACATGAATAGCGCCGCCTTCCAGTACAAAGGGTGCGCGATAGCGATCAAGACGCTCGATTTCAAGTACTTTGCGTGCAACCAGGTCATCCTGATCCCAAGGAAAATATAAACCATTGGTTATTCCACCCCAGGCATTGAATTGCCAATCCACACCACGCACTTCACCTTGAGCGTTGACAACGCAGGTAGGTCCGACATCACGCATCCAAGCATCATTGTGTGACATCTCAACGACACGGATAGATGCGGGCAATTGCGCTCGCGCATGAATAAATTGATTTGCCGACACGCCCACGCTAACCGATTCACCCGATGCAATCGCCGTTGCCACCGCACAAAAAGCCTGCTGCGCAGGCTTGGCGCCAGCATGCCAAGTATCGGTACGTTCCGGCCACAACATCCAACAACCGCAATGCGGTGAAAATTCCGCTGGCATGTAGTAGCCATCGGCTGCCGGTGTTGATTGCAATGTGTCAGTCATGGTGTCGCCATTTACAATTTTCAGGATTGCAATTGTGCCAGATGCTCACGCGTCTCATTAAAACGTAAATCCGGCCAGCGTTCCAACGTTAATCCCAAGTTGACTCGCGTCGGCGCGAGATACACCAACGCGCCGGAATGATCGACTGCCAAATTATCGTAACCTTTGACGCGAAACTCTTCGAGTTTCTTTTCATCATCGCTATATACCCAACGCGCCGTGTATACATTGATGTTGTCAAAACTACATTGCACTCCATATTCATCTTGCAGACGAAATGCGACCACTTCAAATTGCAATTGACCTACTGCACCGAGAATCAAGTCGTTATTACGCAATGGACGAAATAACTGTGTTGCACCTTCTTCACATAGTTGATCTAATCCTTTTTGCAACGCCTTCATACGCAATGGATCACGTAATACGACGCGACGAAATAATTCCGGGGCGAAGTTTGGAATGCCTGTAAACATCAACGACTCACCTTCGGTGAAAGTATCACCGATGTTAATGGTGCCGTGATTGTGTAAGCCGAGAATGTCACCGGCAAATGCTTCTTCAGTATGCTGACGATCCGCTGCAAGAAAAGTAAGCGCATCACCAATACGCATTTCTTTCTTTAATCGCACGTGGAACATGCGCATACCCTTCGTATATTTACCGGAGCAAATACGCATAAACGCAATGCGATCACGATGTCCTGGATCCATGTTCGCTTGTATCTTGAATACGAAGCCACTGAGCTTTTCTTCGCTCGCGACCACCGTTCTACCGGTGGTTGCACGTGGCAATGGCTGTGGAGAATATTCAACAAATGATTTAAGTAACTCTGTGACACCGAAGTTATTTATCGCCGAGCCAAAAAACACCGGCGTTTGCTTGCCGACAAGATATTCTTGTAATGAAAACTCTGCGGTGGCGCCACGCACTAACTCCACTTCATCGCAATAGCTCTGCATCGCAGCACCCAGAAATTCACGCGCTTCATGACTCTTCAAGCCATCGATGATTTGCATCGATCCCATTCTGCCTTTCACTGCTTCGTGATAGACGTAAATTTTATCTTCGAGAAGATGATAGATGCCTTTCAGTTCTCGTCCCATACCGATGGGCCAAGTAATTGGTGCACAACGAATCTTCAATATCTGTTCAATCTCATCCAACAACGTGATGGGTTCACGGCCTTCACGATCCAGTTTGTTGATAAACGTCATGATTGGCGTGTCGCGCAGGCGACACACTTCCATCAATTTAATGGTGCGCTCTTCTACACCCTTGGCGCAGTCAATTACCATCAATGCAGAATCCACCGCAGTTAAAGTTCGATAGGTGTCTTCGGAAAAATCTTCATGTCCAGGCGTATCCAGTAAATTCACCATGCAACCCAAGTAAGGAAATTGCATTACGGATGAGGTGACGGAGATTCCACGTTGTTGCTCAAGTGCCATCCAATCAGATGTGGCATGGCGTGCCGCTTTGCGACCTTTAACGGTACCGGCCAATTGAATAGCGCCGCCGAATAGCAATAGCTTTTCGGTGAGTGTGGTTTTACCCGCGTCAGGGTGAGAAATAATGGCAAAGGTGCGACGCCGAGAAATTTCGTCTTGCAAGACAGACATGGAACGATCCGACAACGGCAAATTAAAGGCGCGATTGTAGCGGAATTGTCGGCATCAATCTTAATTGTATCGACGAGCCAATGCGAAAGTCAGTGCTTCGCAGTGGCAGTGATAATCAGAAAGTCATCGGCATTATCATGCGGTTTGGGCGCAACGCAAGGTTCCGTAGGACACGGCATCAGCTTGAATACAAAACTCAAACTGAATCGATGCAATACTGCGCCACTTTCTTCCCAATCCTTCGGCACCGCGAATTTCACAGCACTTAATGTCTTGCGCGCTGCCGAATCAAACATGCCTTCGGGAGCCGAATCTACGACTTTGACATCTTCAATCTTGTTGTTTCTTGAAATCGTAAAATCCAACAGCACCCGACCTTGCACGGAATTTTTAAGTGCGGCTGATGGAAATACATCTGGATCAACACTGGCGTTCATGGGCGGCAATTTAAACGCTTTTACTGACGCGGGTTCAGCATGAAGATTGCAGATGGAGAATACCGTTGCGCCATATATCATGATGGCAATCGAAATTTTTCTAACAGACTTAATCATTGTGCTGCGCACTTTTTATTCGCTATGTGCGTGATGTACTTGGTGATGCTATCGTAGCAGGCTGCGTGCTGCTAGCAAACTTCATTTATTGATTTGATTGATAATTTGTAGACCCACGCATCTTCTCTTCCTGGGCTCGCC
>JAICKZ010000301.1 GCA_025927665.1 Steroidobacteraceae bacterium
CCAGCCTTTCATGCTCTTTACTCTCGCCACCTGCGCGACTTTCCGAATGAAAAACAAGATGTTGAGGTTCGGTTTAAGGTTGACTCTAATGGCAGTGTGGAGAGTGCCGAAGCATTATCTATGAGTATGTCGGACACCGAATTCTTAAAGCGCGTCGTAGCACGAGTAAGGGTTATACAGTTCCTTCCTTCCGATGGCACGGCACATCAAGTAAGCCATACTTTCAGATTCTCAGAGGCTGAGAAATAGCATACATAACAAGTGCGTTAAGTTCGCTCCCTTCGGTCGCCCGACTCGCAAAAGCGAAGCGCTTTTGCTCTCGGCTTACGCGCCGTGGTCAGCGATTATAACGTACCGCTCGGACAAGATCAGAGTCATCTCTGTCAGACGCTCTCGACCTTCAGAGGTGGCATTGTATGAAAGCTAAAGATTTCGATAAAAAATTTAATGACGGCAAGGTTGATATTGTTGATCAACTCAATTTGAAAACCTTGAAGCGTACCAATCAGGAACAAAAAAGAGTTAATGTCGATTTTCCTTCGTGGATGATTGATTCTCTTGATCGCGAGGCTGGCAAGTTAGGTGTTACGCGCCAGTCCATTATCAAAGTATGGCTTGCCGAGCGCCTTGAGGGATTAGTCGCTAATAAGAACTGATGAAGCTCCCGTTCTTAAGGAAGAAGATGAATGATGTGTGGTGTCACTTGGTGTTGCTGTTGCGGCACCTCGATAGTACGGTGGTCAGTTATTGTAATGAAGACATTTAATTTGAACGAATATCTTTCCACGCAAGGTTGGTTGAGTCGCTCAATTTATCGTCTCCGATAGCCACGCCATTCAACCAGTGTTTTGATTATCAAGGTAATCAATGCCAACACGGTAAGCAGCGACGCGACCGCAAAGGCACCAACGAAATTATATTCGTTGTACAAAATTTCGATATGCAATGGCATGGTATTGGTCAAGCCGCGAATGTGACCTGAGACCACGGATACCGCACCGAATTCACCCATGGCACGCGAGTTGGTAAGAATGACACCGTAGATCAAGCCCCAACGAATCTTTGGCAACGTGACACGAAAGAACGTCATGAATCCACCCGCGCCCATAGTGATGGCCGCTTCTTCTTCATCATTTCCCAATTGTTGCATCAAAGGAATAAGTTCACGTGCCACATAAGGAAAGGTCACAAACATGGTGGCGAGCACAATACCAGGCACTGCAAATAAAATATTGATGTCGTGATCAAGCAGCCAGACACCGAACCAGCCTTGAGTACCGAATAACATGACATACACCAAGCCCGATACCACTGGCGAAACGGCAATGGGCAGATCAATTGCGGTGATCAAGATGCTTTTGCCGGAAAATTCAAACTTGGCAATTGCCCATGCGGCGGCAACGCCGAACACGGTATTTAAGGGCACTACAATAGCAGCGGTAAGCAAAGTAAGTTTGATTGCTGCGACCGTGTCATCATCCACAAAGGAATGAAAATAAACACCGATGCCTTTTGAGAAAGCCGATGACAATACCGTGATCAACGGGGCGATCAATAGCACCGCGAGAAACAACAATGCGACACAGATAAAGCCCCAACGAATCACTTTATCAATGTGAGTATTGTGACCAGGCCGTGTTGCCAGTTCGGCTAAAAGTTGCTTTGAAGGACCAGCAGCCATCAGCGTTTCTTACCGACAAACAATCGTCGGCGACTCCATGCTTGCAACAGGTTGATGGACAGTAACATCACAAATGACATTGCCAACATGATGCATCCCAAAGCGGCCGCGTCCACATATTTGTATTCTTCAAGACGCTTGACGATGAGCAACGGTGTGATTTCAGTTTGCATGGGCAAATTGCCAGAAATAAAAACCACGGATCCATATTCACCAATGCCACGTGCAAATGCCATGGCGAATCCGGTGAGTAGGGCGGGAAGAATAGTGGGAAAAATAATGCGTCTGAAAATAGTGAAGCGGCTGGCACCCAAAGTTTCTGCCGCATCTTCAATATCGCGTTGTACTTCGGCCAATGCAGGTTGTACTGCACGTACAACAAAAGGCATGCCGATCAACGTCAACGCCACCGTAATACCAATCCAGGTGTACACCACCTTAATGCCCATCGCAGCAAGATGCATTCCCAACCAACTGTTTTGCGCGAACACTGCCGTCAAGGCAATACCGGATACGGCGGTGGGGAGTGCGAATGGTAAATCAATCAGTGCATCAAGAAATTTTCTTCCCGGAAAATCATAACGCGTCAAGGTCCATGCGATCAAAAAGCCAAATACAAAGTTGATAATAGCCGCAAGAAAAGAGGTGCCGAAACTAATCTTGTACGATGCAACCGCTTCTGGATCCAGTAATAATTTGATGAACGCAGCGTGATTGATGTTACTTGCTTTGATGATCATTGCAGTCAAGGGCAGCAACACCACGGCGCTTAGAAAGAACGTAGTGTAACCCACAGTCAAACCAAAGCCGGGTAGCACACTGCGTTCACGACTCATGTTGCGCTACTCGATTGTTTTTCGCGGTATACGATGAGCACGGGACAATGATTACTATGATTAATCAACGTTGCGAAGCGTTGCTGAATATCATCACGATCAGTCACACCGAGAATCAGCATTTGATCGACGGGAGTGGATAATTGCCGCGATAATTCACCGGCCACTTCCCCGAAGTGCAGTTCGGTACGCATTTCTAAGCCGTGTGCAGTTTGTGCTGCCGAGCGTGCATCCAATAGTTCACGCATACCATCTGATTTTTGCGCATCATTATTAGTGGGTAAAATGTTCAGATAGGTGGCTTCTGCAGGCACGTGACGCAATACACTGGCCGCAACGGCAAGCGTGGCATGACGCACAATATCGCCAGTCCAGTGAATCAACACGCGACGCGGTTGTATATTCGTGGATGGTAGTAACAATACTTCACTCGCGCCATGTCGCAACAACCAATCAAGTTCTGCAGCGGCATGATTACTGACGCTAATGACTGCCACACCCGCCAATGGCTGTATGTTTTGCATTACACCGTTGCGCGCACCGAGTTGTTTTTCTTGCTGAACCGCAATACGGGTTTTCATGCGGGTTGCCAATTCAATCAGGAATGGATGAGACCTAAGTGTATCGACCAACACAGCGGTTTTGCCATACACCACATAACTGGATAGTGGCGTTGGCAACACATGGATACGTCGCACGCCCACTGCAACGGCTTGACCTGTTGTCAATGGCAATTGACGTTGATCATATTGCGAACGTGTCACATCCAATGTCGCCAGATGATTGTGATTGCCATCTTGAGTGCCATCGGCACACACGGCGCTTTTATCGGATTCAGTCATGCGCACACGCAGACGTTCATAAGCGCCGGTGAACATGGTTGATTCCACCACGCCATGACCGAGATAGATTGTATTCAAGGTGTCACGATCCATTGCCAAGGCAACTTCCTCGGGGCGTAACACTGCAACCACTTCATGTTCGCGTTGCATGGTACGTTGGTCCCATGCATTGTCACGAGGCGCCGTTACGGGGGTTGTACCCACTCGAATGCCTTCGGCAGTTTGGCGTGCCAACAATAAATTGGCTGCGCCGAGAAAGGTGGCGACAAAGCGTGTTGCG
>JAICKZ010000238.1 GCA_025927665.1 Steroidobacteraceae bacterium
GCGGGCACAGTCGTTTTAGAACACTATAAAAATAGGCTTTTTCATATCACTCATCATTGTTGCAATCATTCATAGATCACCATGAGCAACCAATCAGACAAGCAACGCGCTGCCATAGCAGCACTTAAGTATGTCGATGAAGACACAATCATCGGTATCGGTACAGGTTCCACCGTCAACCTATTTATCGATGCTTTAGTTGCGCAAAACTTGCGCATACGAGGTGCAATTTCATCTTCGAATGCTACTTCACAACGTTTACAACAAGAAAAAATTGAAATTTTTGATCTGAATGCAGTCGGTAACATCGATTTTTATTTTGATGGTGCTGATGAATGCGATTCACACCTAAGATTGATCAAAGGTGGCGGCGCAGCATTGACTCGCGAGAAGATTATCGCTGCCGCATCACGCCGATTCATTTGTATGGTGGATGAATCAAAGCAAGTGAAGGTACTTGGCAACTTTCCAGTGCCCGTTGAAGTGATTCCGATGGCACGTTCATACGTTGCAAGACAGATCGTTGCGTTAGGTGGTCATCCTATCTGGCGCGAAAACGTCGTCACCGACAATGGCAACGTAATTTTAGATATCCACGGCATGCGTATTGTTGATCCAGTCGCGCTTGAGGCCAATCTCAATCAGATCACTGGGGTAGTAATGGTCGGTTTATTCGCCCGACGTCCTGCTGATGTGTTGATTGTTGGCAGTGAGAATGGTGTAAAGATATTGCCTGATGTTTGTCTACAGGCGCTTTAAATCACCTCGCATCAATTGATGATAACGGCACTCCATGGCGTATCAACATGACGCTGTATGAAAAAAACTTGCTATCGTTGCGAAAATGCAGACAAGACGTCGTTGATTAACGATGAACCTCGATAGATCAACCCAGTGTAAACCTGTACCAGATCGGCTCCTGCATCACGCATCGCCCGTGCTTGTGCAACAGAAGCAACGCCACCTACGCCGATAATAGGGAAACTTGATCCCAACATAGCACGCAATGAACGCACAGTAGTCAATGACAACGTATGCACCGGTGCGCCACTCAACCCTCCTTTCTCTTCTGCCAATGCGCCCAATGGCCAATTATCGGGACGCTGCAAGGTAGTGTTGGTGGCAATCACGCCATCTACTTTCAATTCAAGTAACAACGATGCGAGTTGTTGCAGTTCTTCATGCTGCAAGTCAGGTGCGATCTTCACCACGATGGGTAAGTAGCGATTGAGTCGCGACTTGAGTTGTTCGCGTTCATGTAACAACGCGCTAAGGATGGGCCTGAGATGATCCACTGCCTGCAGGCTACGTAAACCTACCGTGTTTGGCGACGAGACATTGACTGCAACGTAATCCGCATAAGGTGCGACTGCATGCAGGCAAGCAACGTAATCGTCTACAGCCTGTTCCAATGCCGTACTGGCGTTCTTGCCGATGTTGACACCACAAACTCCACTGTAATGACGTTTTGCCAATCGCGCGCACACTGCCATCATGCCATCATTGGGAAAGCCCATTCGATTGATCAACGCCAGTGCTTGCGGGATACGAAAAATTCTTGGTGGTGGATTTCCAGATTGTGATTTTGGTGTGACCGTACCCACTTCAACAAAACCAACACCTAACGCACCCAATGCATCAATACACGTTCCATTTTTGTCGAGACCCGCAGCAATACCGAGTCGATTGCGAAAGGTCAATCCCATCAAGGTAACTGGATCATCTGTTTGTGCCGCGCGAATTAATGACAGCAAACCCAAACGATGCGCCGTTCGCAACAGTGAAAAGGTCACTGCATGTGCACGTTCGGGTTCTAAAGAAAACAATAATGGACGAAACAATTGATAGAACATGATCTCGTAAATACGAAAACGAATTGAATGCTGTTTGTTTAGTTTACGGCAACGCTCTTGCTATCGCTAAATATGCTTGCGATGCAATTGTAGAGGAATACTCATTGCGTACATGTCGACGCGGTAATAGTTAAAATTAAAGATGACTGGGACTAGGATTACTTCGTGCATCCTTGCACTTCGCCCAATTGGGCCGAGCATTTCAGGTTCGAAAACTCATCTGTTCTGCTCGTTCAAAAATTGTTCCAAACACCATGTTTAATTAAGAAATGAGTCGAACCTAGCTAGTTCTCATCCAGTCCCGCACATTAAAAAATCCGCATAAAGCAGGCTTGATGTTTATATTGACATAGTGGCTGGGGGACTAGGATTCGAACCTAGGTTGGCGGAGTCAGAATCCGCAGTCCTACCACTAGACGATCCCCCAACAAGTACACTTTAACTTGTCTTCTAATTTTTTTGAATAAAGCGGATTAGATTTATTTCGCACATCCTGTGCTACGCACTTTCGAAGATATCGCAACCATCCTAAAGCCGTTGCGATGTTCAAAAAATTGTTCTGACATTATCTATTAAACAACGAGTAGAACTTAGTTGGTAAAATCAGAATCAGCAGTTCTACCGCAAGAATCCCAAGTGGTTGCGGATTCCGCAATTCGCAACGCACCTGTCAGTGCGCTGCGAAGCTGAGCAATTAGCGCTTGGAGAATTGAGTGCCGCGACGTGCTTTGCGGAAACCGACTTTCTTACGTTCAACTTCACGCGCATCTCGAGTAACAAAACCACCATCTCGCAATGGTTTGCGCAAAGTTTCATCGTATTCAATCAATGCACGCGTCAGACCATGACGAATAGCGCCGGCTTGCCCAGTAATACCGCCGCCTGCGACAGTGACACTGATATCAAACTTCTCGCCAAGACTGACGGTATTCAATGGTTGACGCACGATCATCGGGCCAGTTTTACGGCCAAAAAATTCATCCAACGGAAGACCGTTGACCACAATATTGCCCTTGCCAGGATGCAAGTACACGCGTGCGGTGGAGGTCTTGCGACGTCCGGTTCCATAGTTAGTTGAAGTCGCCATAGATTTCTCAGTTATCTAATCTAAACAGTAAATAGACGGTAAATAGGAATGGTAATTAAGCGTTAATTTCTAGCGCTTTGGGCTGTTGCGCAGAATGCGGGTGAGCTGCACCTGCAAACACATGCAACTTCTTGAACATGGCACGACCCAGGGGATTCTTGGGCAACATGCCTTTTACGGCGAACTCAATCGCACGTTCAGGATGTTCACGTAACAATTTTTCAAGATTAATAGTCTTGAGGTTACCCAGATATCCCGTGTGATGGTGATACAACTTATCCGTCAACTTGCGACCGGTGACACGCACCTTGTCAGCATTGACAACGATTAAATTGTCACCCGTATCCATATGAGGTGTGTATTCAGCCTTATGTTTGCCACGCAGGCGCATTGCCAGCTGGGTTGCGAGCCGACCAAGGGTTTTATCAGTAGCGTCCACGAGATACCAATCACGGCGAATCGTGGCTGTTTTTGCGAAAACAGTCTTCATTAAAGACTCCAGAAAACTTCAAGCCTGAAGCGAAAGGCGCGGGAGTTTAATGGAGCACCTGGTGGTTTGCAAACCTGATTCGCCCCGCTGACGAAAATATCGATAAAATTCGCCTTCCAGCTCCTTATATATAGTGCCACTTTGTAACAGAATGGCTTTCTGGACTTATATTGAACTTAGAGGGATGGCAAAAATAGTGTATCTGGCAATAATAGGCTACATGGCAATAACCTCTCGATTTCACCGTAACCCTACCCCGCTTGACCAAGTGGTGAATCGACTGGATGCGATTTTAAAGTCCGCATTCGGACCACATATTGCCAAGCGTGCTTATCCAGCTGATGGAATTGCCGAAACCGTCCGTGATAAACACACCAGGAAGCAGATTGCCGGACTCATGCGTGTCAATCATGCGGGTGAAATTTGCGCGCAAGCGCTATATCACGGACAAGCGACGACTGCGCAACTGAATAGTGTGCGTGAATCCATGGCAGTGGCCGCACAAGAAGAAGTTGATCACTTGGCATGGTGCGCACAGCGGCTACGGGAACTCAATGATCGACCAAGTCTTCTCGATCCTTTGTGGTATCTAAGTTCATTTATGATTGGTGCGCTCGCGGGCGTTAGTGGTGATCGCAATAGTCTGGGATTTGTTGCAGAGACGGAAAAACAAGTCGTTGAACACCTGCAATCGCATCTTGACCAACTTCCGCAACAGGATACACGCACCCGTGCCATCATCAATCAAATGATGACTGATGAAGCTCATCATGGTGGTCAAGCGTTACAACAAGGTGGTGTATTACCACCCTCTCCGATTAAAGCATTGATGAAATTGACCGCTAAAGTGATGACCAGCTCTAGCCGCTGGATTTGATGTAAACATAAGTAGTACTTGCGATAGTGGCAAGACTGTATTAAAACGCCAGCCAGAGTTTGCGTATTTGGTGATCAACACCGCATGCGTGCCCACATTTCAATTAAACAGACGGGGTGAGTATGGACGAAGGAGCAAGACCTTTAAGCGACATACCGGCAATCAATCGCTTTCTAAGCTACTGCCGCATTCGCACAGTTCCATCGAAAACGGTAATCATCCATGCCGGTGATTTACCCGATGTGCTGTACTACATCGTCAGTGGCTCAGTGGAAGTCATGATTGAAGACGAAGAAGGCAATGAAATGGTATTGGCCTATCTTAACAAAGGCCAATTCTTCGGTGAAATGGGCTTGTTCTACGAACAACCAACACGCAGCGCGTGGGTTCGTACTCGCCAGCAATGCGAGCTGGCAGAAATGACTTATCCACGTTTTCGCCAATTAGCATCGGAAAGTCCTGGGCTGGTATTCGAATTGGCAACGCAACTAGCAACACGTCTGGATCGTACTAATCGCAAGTTGGGTGATTTGGCATTTGTTGATGTGACAGGCCGCGTTGCACACGCCATCATGGACCTGTGTAGCGAACCGGATGCAATGACCCATCCTGAAGGCATGCAAATCAAAGTCAGCAGAC
>JAICKZ010000156.1 GCA_025927665.1 Steroidobacteraceae bacterium
CTGTCTCCTTGGGGTGATGAAGTGCCGCGAGCAAAAAAATCACTCCAGTACAGATGACTGCCACACGCTGAAAAATGCACAGCGGACAGGGTTCAAGTTCAAGTACATGTTGTGCATACAACGCATACGCCATCAGAGCAGCACATATCAAGAAGCCCAGAAAATTGCCCAGACGGCGTTGTGTAAATAATGCAGTGATAATAGTCATGGAGAATCCGTTGCAATGCTGAATGACACCAATGTCGTCGATGCATTGCAGTATACGGAAAAGGTTGCCCAGCTCCGCTGGCAACAACACAAACAATCAATTAATTTTTCGACAATCAATTATTTGCAACTATTATTAGCAATTATTCGTCGCGGTTGGCACGCGCCCTTAACTGTTCTTCTACATCTTCCAGTTTCACATGACGCACATCTTTACCGTGCACCATGTAAATCACGTATTCGCATATATTCTTCGCATGATCGCCGATACGTTCGATTGCACGTCCTACCCATAGTACATCGAGTGCGCGACGAATGGAGCGCGGATCTTCCATCATGAAAGTGATACATTGACGTTGCAACGCTTCGTATTCTTCATCGACAAGTCGATCCCGTTTGGCGACAGCAACTGCTGCATCGGCATCCAAACGCGCAAGTGAATCCAAAGCATCATGCACCATCTCTTCGACCAATCGACCCAGATGTTTGATTTCACGATAACGATCTGCGGGTCGTTCCATGGTTGCCAGTCGTGAACCGATGTAACCGATTTTTTCCGCTTCATCACCAATACGTTCCAGATCGGTGATGGCTTTGATGATCGCGACAATCAATCGTAGATCGCCTGCAGTGGGTGCGCGCGTTGCAAGAATGCGATTACAATCTTCATCAATGGAGACTTCCATCGCGTTGACGCGATGATCGTTACGTGCCACAAGTTCCGCAGCAGCGCTGTCGCCCATTACCAATGCATTCACAGCCTGCGCTAATTGCTCTTCAACCAGACCGCCCATTTGCAGTACATTGCTGCGTACACGCTCGAGGTCAGCATTAAAACGACTCAAGATATGATGTGATAAATCAGCTTTTTCCACGATGGGTTACTCCCCGGCACTTTGATGCTTGCCGAACATGCCTGCTAGTGTGCGAGCCAAAATACTTAGAAACAAAACAAAGGCGGTAATGATTAATGCACCCGACCATGCGAGACTGCGCCAATCTTGATAAGGACTCATTGCAAACTGAAAGATCACCGTCGGCAAGTTTGCCATTGGATGGGTAAGGTCCGTGCTCCAGAATTGATTGTTCAATGCCGTGAACAACAACGGCGCCGTTTCACCACTGATACGCGCCAACGCCAACATCAAACCAGTAATCAATCCATTGCGCGCCGCAGGATAGACAATGCTGGTAATGGTTCGCCATGGATGTGCACCCAGGCCTGCAGAACCATCACGAATACTCGCAGGCACCAAGTTCAACATGTCTTCAGTAGTGCGCACCATCACTGGTAGCGCAATAATGCCAAGTGAGATGGCGCCAGCAATGGCAGAGAAGTGACCCATTTGCATCACCACCACGGTGTATACAAACAAACCGATAATGATGGACGGTGCACTCAACAATACATCGTTGATAAATCTTACAGTGGTGCTTAATGCATTACGACGGCCGTACTCTGCAAGATAAGTTCCAGCCAGCATGCCAATCGGCGCACCGATAGCGATACCGAGCGCGGTCATCAATACACTGCCGAAGATCGCATTTGCCAGACCACCATTACTACCTGGTGCCGGCGTCATCTGCGTAAACACCTGCCACGACATTCCTTTCAAACCGTTCGATAACAACGCCCACAAAATGGCACACAACATCGCCAAGCCAATCAACGTGGCAAGCGTCGACGCAGCGAATGCGACCACATTATTAATTTGTCTTTTGCGAAGATTATTCATGAGTTTTTCATGCTCGCTTCACACCACCACGCTCCAAGCGCATTAACATCAACCTCGCCGAAGCGATTACCACGAATGTCAACACGAATAGCAGCAATCCAAGGGCAATCAATGAAGACGTATATAAATCGCCCACTGCCTCCGTAAATTCATTTGCAATCGCAGCAGAAATAGTGGTGCCAGGCGCGAGAATGGAAGTGCTAATTCGATGCGCGTTACCAATCACAAAGGTTACTGCCATGGTTTCACCCAAGGCACGTCCTAAGCCCAACATAATTCCACCGATCACACCGGTGCGTGACCAAGGTACGATCACATCCCATACTACGTTCCATTGTGTCGCTCCCATGCCATAGGCAGCTTCTTTAAGGGAACGCGGCGCCATGGTAAATACTTCACGCATCACCGCGGTGATAAACGGCAACACCATGAACGCAAGCACCAAGCCCGCGGTCAACATACCAATGCCATAGGGAGGACCTTGAAACAATTTGCCAATGATTGGCAACGGTCCCCAGTGCTCAATTAACCACGGCTGAACCGTGCGTTGAAGAATAGGCGCAAGAAAAAACAAACCCCAAATGCCAAACACAATACTTGGAATAGAAGCCAGTAATTCGATTGCCGTAGAAATTGGGCCCCGTAACCAGCGCGGACAGGTTTCAGTTAGAAATACAGCGATACCAAAACTCAATGGCACCGCAATCAACATCGCGATGATGGATGTCACCGCCGTTCCATACAAAGGCGCTAACGCACCAAACTCATCCTCCACTGGGTTCCACTTGGAACGCGTGAGGAAATCAAGATGAAATGCTTTCAGCGCTGGCAAGCTGCCGTATATCAACGTGACGATAACGCCCGCAAGCAATAACAACACGGTCCAAGCGGAAACCAGTGTTGCTATTCTGAATACACTTTCAATGCGTGCTTCGCGCCGCAGAGTGATTAGATAAAGTGGGGTTACTGCCATGATGTCGCGCTAATAAATAAAAGCCGAATACGTCATCGCATCCGGCCGTGCATGTCAAGCATTATCAACTGAGTTTACTTGGTAGTCCACAATGCTTTGCCGTCAGCCATTACCGAAGTGGCCCAAGTCTTTTGTACGAGCTTTACTACGTTGGCAGGCATCGGCACATAATCCATCGACGCAGCGATCTCGTTACCATTCGTGTAAGACCAGTTGAAGAACTTCAATGCTTCTGCGGACTCAGCAGCAACTTTCGGAGTCTTATGCATTAGCACGAATGTTGCGCCAGTGATAGGCCAGCTCTTCGCGCCGACTTGATTAGTCAATACTAGGTAATAGTTATCCGCTTTGGCCCAATCAGCATTAGCCGCAGCCGCTTGAAATGCAGTGGCTTCAGGCGCAACGATCTTTCCATCTTTATTTTTCATTTGTACATAGGCCATCTTGTTTTGTTTGGCAAATGCATACTCAACATAGCCAATAGAACCTAACGTCTGAGTGGTCATACCAGCAACACCTTCGTTGCCCTTCGCACCAATTCCTATTGGCCATTCAACCGAAGCATTCGCGCCGATCTTGGTTTTGAATGTGGGGCTTACCTCGGACAAATAATACGTGAACAAGAATGTCGTGCCTGAGCCGTCTGAACGATAAGCTGGCGCGATTCCTTGATTGGGCAAAGTTAGTTTAGGGTTGAGTGCTTTAATACGTGGATCATTCCACTTCGTGATTTCACCCAAGTAGATACTCGCCAATGTTGGACCATCCAGTACCAAATCGCCGGCCTTGATCCCGGCAATATTCACGACTGGAACAACACCACCGATAACGGCGGGGAACTGTATCAATCCAGCATCTATGAGTTCTTTAGGCTCCAATGGTTTATCGGAAGCACCGAAAGTCACCGTAGCGGCTTTGATCTGCTTAATGCCGCCACCAGAACCGATTGATTGATAGTTTAAATTAATACCTGTTTTTTCTTTATATGCTTCTGCCCACTTGGAAAAAATTGGATAGGCGAAGGTAGAGCCCGCGCCGGATATGTCGGTGGCCATCACGCTGAGGCTCAGCATTAATCCGCACAACGCTGCGGCCATTTTTGTAACAATCTTTTTCACAAGTGCCTCCAAAGGCGTGGTTCTAACATGAGCGTATTTCGAACTGTTTGTGTTACAAAACGATGACAAAACGTAATCATTTTTTGGCTTCGTCATCGAGCACAGCCGAAATACCCGTGCTTTAAAGCTATTTCATGACAAATAGATTGTCGGCCTCTAATGTCCGTGGAGATTCATGCACCACGCGAGTGATCTGGAAATGGCATGTGAAATTACTTCCCTTGCCTTCTTCACTGCTGATGGTCAGCGTGGCGCCATGACGTTGTAACGCATGTTTGACAATGGACAACCCTAACCCAAATCCACCCAATTTTCGCGAGCGACCTTGATCAACTCGATAGAATCGTTCGGTCAGGCGCGGTAAATGTTCCTGTGAAATGCCAATGCCGGTATCAATCACGGAAAGATGTGCACCTTGTTCATCATGCCACCAACGAATATCAACGGTTCCCGTTTCCGGTGTGTACTTCACTGCGTTGGATATCAGGTTAGTAAACACCGATTGCAATTCGGCTTCTGATCCCATCAAGCAGGCGTGGCTATCAATATGCAATCGAATTTCGGGATGATGTTCATGCGCAAGCACCTCCTTGCGCAGCAATGCCAACAGTCCCGGCACATCTACACGTTGTTCTTCATGGGGTCCGCGTACACTTTCCAAACGCGACAGTTGCAACAATTCTTCAACTAATGTGCGCATGCGTTCGGATTGACGACGCATTTCCTCCAAAGGTTCGCGCCACATCTTGTCCAATGCAGCATCATCGGCTAATGCATCCAGATATCCGGAGATAACTGTTAAGGGTGAACGCAATTCATGCGATGCATTAGCCACAAAGTCTTTACGCATGGCTTCCATACGCATTTCGCGAGTCATATCACGAATAATCAATAAGCGTTGTGACGATCCTTCGGCACGCACCATGTGAAATGATAACCACTGTTCTTGCTCACCCGATAATGCAACGGTGACCGACTGCGTGTAATCACCGTGTTCAAGGTATTGCACGAATGCGGGATAACGCACCAGATTTTCAATGCGAATACCAAAGTCGCGCTTGCGTCGCAAATGCAACCAGCGTTCAGCCTTGTAATTGAACCACAGCAATTCATTGTGTTCGCCAAGCAGTAAAGCTCCATCTGGCATGCCATCAGTCAAGCGACGAAACTCTCTGAGTAACGCTACTACACGTTGTTTATGAAATTGCTTACGTCGATAGATGCGTGCGATCACGGCGATCACGTCGCCCCAAGGACCGCCAATATCTGGAGGTGACAACACACTACGGAACCGTACCCAACGATCCAGTATTAATAAATTGCGTAATTGAAAAAAAAGATAGCCAGCAAAAACTATCGCCAGTGCTGCCGCAATATGGCCCACAATCAATCCCACTAACACCGCACTGCTGGTAAGCAAGGTCAAACGCAAAGCAATTTGCCATGTGGTTTCGGACATGCGTGATTCAATGAGTTTCATGAATGAATAGTCGACACAGCCATCACGGAATTGAACTCAAATGTATGAAGCATCCCAATCGATATTCTGAATGGATCCAAACTGAAAAAATTATTCCGGCTTGGCAGAAAAACGATATCCTGCACCGCGCACGGTTTGCACCAGTTGATCAACATTAAAGCCTTCCAATGCTTTGCGTAACCGGCGAATATGTACATCCACGGTACGCTCCTCAACATAGACGTTGCCACCCCAGACGCGATCCAGCAATTGACTGCGACTATACACGCGTTCCGGATGAGTCATAAAAAATTCCAACAAGCGATATTCCGTTGGGCCCAACGTTACCATTTGATCATTGGCAGTAACTCGATGGCTGCTTGAGTCCAAGCGCAAACCGTGAATGTCAACGATATCTTCAGTAGTAGAAGGTGCAGCACGACGCAATACCGCAGTGATACGCGCGAGCAATTCACGTGGCGAAAAAGGCTTGGTGATGTAATCATCGGCACCACTGTCGAGTCCGGTAACCTTGTCGTGCTCGTCAGCTCGCGCGGTGAGCATGATCACCGGCAATTCCTTGGTGTCTTTGTCACGCTTCAACAAGCGAGTGAATTCCAATCCACTCATATCGGGCAACATCCAATCGAGTACCAGCAAATCTGGACGATGATTTGCGACGCAAGACCGCGCAGTCGCCACATCTTCCGCTTCGCTCACTTCATAACCACCACGTCGCAGTCCAAAGCAAATCATTTCACGAATCGGCTTTTCGTCTTCAACCACTAATATATGTACTGCCATGATTGTGTCAGAGAATGTTAATTTATCGATGTAATGTAATAGTCATATCAACAGTAATTTATTACAAGAACATGACAGAGCCGCACAATGTGATGATTTATTGCGTTTCTTCTACTTATGATTATTACTGACATGAGCAACCTGATCGCGAATGTACACGGGTTGTGCTTCTGCGGCAGTAACGGCAAGGCCCAAATTAAAATCACGTATCGCCAATTTAGCGATGTCAATGGCGCGCGGTAAGGCGGCATTATCAATTACACTTTTATGAAAGTACTCATGTAAGGCTGGATAGGCAAGAAATCCAGTTCCCAACGCGGCAGCAGAAATGCGCTGATCGTTACGGAATAGTTCAATTACCTTTTCAGGCGCGCTGACTTGTTCAATGGAGGTGGGAACAACCAAGCCATCTTCCGCAAATCTGAAGCTCCCCCAATAGACTTCGTTCATACGCGCATCCATACATACCAAAATCTCATTGCCGGATGGTGCTTGCTGACCGACCGCAGCAAGATTGGAAACACCCACTACCGGAATGTCACAGGCAAATGCCAATCCCTGTACCACACCGACTGCAATGCGCACGCCGGTAAATCCACCCGGTCCACGGCCGAAGCCAATGGCATCGAGCTGATTCATGGTAAGCCCCGATTCAACGAGCACTTCCTGAATCATGGGCAGAATCATGTCTGCATGACCGCGTGCCGTTTGTACACTACGTGTGATACATGCTTGGTCGATGCACAATGCAACAGAACATTGTTCAGTTGCGGTATCAATGGCGAGCAACTTCAATACTTGACTCCTCTGTTTGCAAATGTTTACGCAAGAAAGTTTGCACTTCGATTAAACGCGAGGTGCGTGGCATCGATGGCAAGCTATTTAAAAATAACTTTCCATAGCTGCGTGTCATCAGGCGTCGATCACATAACATGATGACACCAAAATCATGTTGATCACGAATCAAACGTCCGACGCCTTGTTTCAACGCCACTACTGCTTGTGGCACTTGTTCTTCCATAAAAGGATTACCATCACGTTGTTCGATGGCCGCTTGCCGTGCCTTGGTCAAGGGCTCATCGGGCACCGCAAATGGCAGCTTATCTATAATGACGACGCACAATGCGCGACCTTTAACATCAACACCTTCCCAAAAACTTTGTGTGCCCAGTAGCACCGCATGTCCATGATCTCGGAATTGTTTCAGCAATTGATCGCGTGGCGCCTCACCTTGAACCAACAAAGGATAAGGTAGTTGTATGCCCCAATGTTGTCGCAACAATTGCGCCGCTTCACGTAAAGCGCGATAACTGGTGAACAATATGAATACACCGCCTTGACTACACTCTATGACCGGCAATGCCGCACCGCTAACTCCAGCAAGCACATTGCTAGC
>JAICKZ010000318.1 GCA_025927665.1 Steroidobacteraceae bacterium
AAGATACTTTAGGTCGTTTGGAATATTACTCATGAGATCCTCGATTATTTTTTACAATGCCTTGCCATTGCGTACAAATGGATACTTTACGATGCGCGCCTTCAATTGTTTGCCGCGGATATCGACTTTCACTTCACCTTCGGCAGCAATCGGAACACGCGCCAATGCAATGGATTGTTCAAGCGTTGGAGAAAACGTTCCACTGGTGATCTCGCCATTACTCTGCCCGTCCACCATCACCGCTTGATGTGAACGCAATACGCCGCGATCTTCCAAAATCAAACCAACCATCTTGCGTTTGATGCCCGCTTGTTGTTGCTGTTCTAATGCGGCTCGCCCGATGAAATTTCGATCCTTTGGTTCAAACGCAATGGTCCATGTCAAACCCGATTCTAATGGTGATTGAGTTTCATCCATATCATTGCCATACAGATTCATCCCGGCTTCTAGTCGCAAGGTGTCGCGGGCGCCCAAACCACACTGAGCAATACCTGCATTTTTGAATTTGATCCATAGATCGCCTACTTGCTCTTTTGGCAACATCACTTCAAATCCATCTTCGCCGGTATATCCAGTGCGAGCAATAAAATATTCACCAAATTCACCACCAGTAAATGGCTTTAATTCCAACGCGGGTTGAGTCGTGGCACCCAATACACTGATGACTTTAGTTCTGGCATTGGGACCTTGCACCGCAATCATCGCCAGGTCACCACGCACTTTAACCTCGACATTATATGCAGTTGCATATTGCTTGATCCAGGCGATATCTTTATCGCGTGTACCCGCATTCACGACCATGCGAAACCACGCATCGGTCATGAAATATACAATCAAGTCATCAATGACGCCGCCATGTTCATTGAGCATGCAGCTATAAAGTGCTTTGCCGGAAGTTTTGAGCTTGCCTACATCGTTGCTGAGCAAGTAGCGTAGAAATTCGCGAACGCGATTGCCATGCAGATCGATAACACACATGTGAGAGACATCAAACATCCCTGCATCGCGTCGCACCGCATGATGCTCGTCGATTTGCGATCCATAATTGACCGGCATATCCCAACCGCCAAAGTCCACCATGCGAGCATTGGTGGCGACATGCGTATCATATAAAGGGGTGCGAAGCGCCATGAAAATCTCCGAGCATTATCAAAGGGAATCTCAACAGAATCATCGACAGGTATGCGATCACGTGCAGCAGATTAACTCCGCTACAAATGTACACCCCTCTGTCCGGTGACCTGAGAGATCGGGTATCGCAATCGATTGCGCAATACCACTCCCCTTCGGTGGATTTCTTAAATCAAAGAAATAAAGAAATCGCTCTCCAGAGACCCATTTAAAATTCTTCAAACTTTGCTTACAAGCGACCTATAAGCTGTTGAAGAACAATACTTGATCGTTCATTTGCCTGAGCGTTTCCGGGCAGTTGCGCCTTCGGCGGTATCATGAAAACTGACACTCTCTCCGACCAAGCCTTGCATGGGCGCGCCAATGGTAACGGAGTAAGTAATAAACTTCACTTATTTTCTTTAATCTATTTTTCATCTTTTTTCATTGCGGTGGAAGCTGCAAGTGCATCAGCAAACTGCATAGACTTACCGATGCGCTGCATCAATGATTATTTTTTATTGATCAATGCAACTGAAGTGGCGCGTGTCACCGCCCATGCACCACCGCTGATGGCCATGGCAACACATAACATGGTCCATTGCAGGCGACTGTGTGGATCGGCGACGACGCCAGGTATGTGAACCAGCAGGACGAACGAAGTCATCATCATGGCTTCCAATGTTGCAGCAAGGCGCGAATAGATACCAAACAACAATGCAGCGCCAGCAAGAATATGTCCCAGCCCCGTAAGATAAGCCCAAGTAATACGACTGGGTAACCAGGCGGGCACCATGGAAGCCGTTTCCTTTGCATATACAAAGTGCGATAAACCGATCAATGGTAACGACACGGCAAACAACAATATTGCAATGCGAAGTGTCCTGGTGCCGGTCATTGCTTTCACCGTTGCATTGCTGTTTTTTGT
Source organism: Steroidobacteraceae bacterium (assembly GCA_025927665.1). Taxonomy (GTDB): domain Bacteria; phylum Pseudomonadota; class Gammaproteobacteria; order Steroidobacterales; family Steroidobacteraceae; genus CAILZL01. Next base: position 2,039 of record JAICKZ010000318.1, read on the forward strand.
CGCCAACAACGCACCTAGGACCCACACGCCCGTCATTAACTCTAACGTTTCACCAACGCCCAACCATACGCCCACACTGAGCGGATCGGGTATCAAACGAGGAAATTGTAATAGTAACAACCAGAGAAATATAAAAGCGGCCAACACCAGCGCTGACAGCGCTGCAACTCGATGCATGAATAAGCCGATGCCCGCACATAGCAGTAACAACGCAGAAATGTATGCAAGCAATTGATGGCCAGGCAAGTCTGCGGGCACTGGCTGCCATGACATCGCAAAGTCATCAAATATTAGACCCACTATGCCAAGTCCGATCATCCCAGCGGCAAATAGAATTTGTCCAAAACCAGTAATGCGCATAAGGCTCCCCTTGATGTTAGTTAGTGAAGATTAGTTGATCGATCGAAGCGATATTTTGTTGTAATGTAGAGGCGCTGAAGTACATTCCTATATAAATTCGGTTACCGTATTCCTATGGCGTTGATATTGGCAAATTTTTTGACACTATAATATCGTTGATAACCAATTCGCCGATAACGAGAGTCGGCATACTGATAACTTCGGCATACTGATAACTTTAACAATTACATCTTATCTATGAATACCAACAAATTAGCCCGTTTCTTCGTCCTGAGCTGGATCGCACTACTTTGCGTTTCCACTTCATTTGCAAGTGACACCGCAACCACAGATCAACCTTGGATGAATACCTCGCTCAGCGCGGAGGCGCGTACTCAACTGTTGATGAATGCCATGACCATGGACGACAAGTTGGTACTGGTATTCGGCTATTATTCCAGCGATGCACCCTGGAAAAAGACTTTGAAGCCCGAAGGTGGACTGCCACAATCAGCCGGATATATTCCAGGCATTCCTCGCTTGAATATACCGGCACAGTTTGAAACGGATGCGGGTATTGGTGTGGCGAGTCAACCGGGCGATCATCCGACGCCCGCCACTTCATTGCCAAGCAATCTTGCAGTGGCTTCTTCTTGGGATCCTGAATTGGCATTCAGTGGCGGACAGATGATTGGCAATGAAGCCCGTCAACTCGCCCGAGGCCGCGGC
>JAICKZ010000296.1 GCA_025927665.1 Steroidobacteraceae bacterium
ACAAAGAGCCCGCGACGTTTACTACCTTGCGTCAAGCACTAGGACAATCACAACATCCATTGCATTATCTGGCGATTCCACCCAGTTTATTTCCAACTGTTATTAAAGGACTGGGAGATTCCGGATGTTCGGCAGGTGCACGCGTGATTGTGGAAAAACCTTTTGGAAGAGATCTGGATTCTGCGTTGGAGTTGAATAAAGTACTCTGCTCGGTGTTCGCTGAAGAAGATACGTTTCGCATCGATCATTATCTTGGCAAAGAGTCAGTGCTTAATCTGTTGTACTTCCGTTTTGCCAATGCATTTCTTGAACCCATTTGGAATCGCAACTATATCGAACGTGTTCAAATCACCATGGCGGAAAAATTTGATATTCAAGGACGAGGTAAGTTTTACGAAGAAGTAGGTGCATTACGCGATGTGGTACAAAATCATTTACTACAAGTGGTGGCCCACGTTGCCATGGAGCCGCCCGCAGGCACCGGGGCCGAACCTTTACGTGATGAGCGCTCAAAAGTGTTGCGTGCCTTGCGACCTTTATCTGTAGATCATCTGATTCGCGGCCAGTACAAAGGCTATCGCAAAGAAGAAGGCGTAGCTCCTGATTCAAAGGTGGAGACTTTTGTCGCCGTGGAGTTATACATCGACTCATGGCGTTGGCAAGGCGTGCCGTTTTATATTCGTGCCGGCAAATGTTTACCTGTTACCGCGACTGAAGTAATCATTGAACTTAAAGCGCCACCACAGCAAGTGTTCGATTACGTTGGTGATGACAGTCCCAATTATTTTCGCTTTCGCTTGGGACCTGATCGAGTTTCAATTGGTGTGGGTGCGCGTACTAAAACGCCAGGTGATCGAATGAATGGTGAGGAAGTTGAGTTGTACGTTTCGAGTGGCCATAACGATGAAATGTTGGCCTACGAACGTTTGCTTGATGATGCAATGAAAGGCGATGGCACTTTGTTTTCACGCCGCGACGGTATCGAAGACGCGTGGCGTGTTGTTGAACCCGTACTCAACACTGATAAGCCCGTGCACTTATATGAGCCTGGCAGTTGGGGACCCATGATTGCCGATCCGTTTTTACCATTGCCCGGACGATGGCAGAATCCGAAGTAATAGTATGGTGTCACTTAACTCAAAGACTCTCATGTTGTTAGAGACGTAATCGCTATTCACTTTACTTAGCTGTCGCGTTTAAAACTCCAAACTGTTTGACTTCTTGCTCTGTCAAATTCCTCCACTTCCCTTTTTTCAAATCACCCAATTCGATGTGCATGATTCGTACACGTTGTAAGTGACGTACCTTGTAATCAAACGCTGCACACATACGTCGTATCTGTCGATTCAATCCCTGCGTCAAAATAATGCGAAATGTCGTGGTATCAATTCGCGAAACTTTGCAACGTTTGGTGACTTGATCCATTAAGCGCACACCGGTGGCCATGCTCTTCAAGAAAGTATCCGTGACCAACCTATCCACGGTAACGATGTATTCTTTTTCGTGAGCATTTTCCACACGCAAAATTTCATTAACGATATCGCCATCATTGGTCAACAAAATCAATCCTTCTGAGTCTTTATCCAATCGACCGATTGGAAAGATGCGTTCTTTGTGACCAACGAAATCTACAATATTGCCTCTAATATGTGTTTCAGTGGTGCAGGTGATTCCAACAGGTTTATTCAATGCAATGTAGATGGGCTTGGGTTTGCTGCCAAGTGGTAGATCATCAAGACTGACAATATCACCTTCATTAACCTTGCTGCCCAGGGTTGCTGTCATATCGTTGATAGAAATACGACCTTGTTCGATCCATTGATCTGCTTCACGTCGTGAACAGATACCAGTTTCACTGATGAATTTGTTTATTCTTATTGGATAAGTATTCATTAGCCGCCTGCTTTTTTTACATTGTAACCACGCTTGGTTAATTCCGTTACCAAGGTATCACGATGCTCACCTTGAATTTCTATCACACCATCCTTGGTGGTGCCGCCAGTGCCGCAACGTTTTTTAAGCTGTGTGCACAATGCTTCGAGCTCAGCCGATTCCAATCCAAGGCCGCTAATCACATTAACGCACTTACCACCACGACCCTTGGTTTCGCGGGAAACGCGCACTACGCCATCGCTTTTGGAAATTGCTTTCACTGATTTGCAAATACACGCAGCAACAACCTTATTGCAGGTTGGACACATTTGCCCGACACCAGTGGCATACACTAAATTTTGTTTGGATGATGAAAATTTGTTGTTTTGCATGAAGTGCATCATCGATGGCAATTATGTTTGAGTGAGGATCATGATAGATTGCAGGAAACTCGCAAGTAAATCTGGAGATTGACGAGATGAACAATACGCCACGATTTGTGCCTTATATTGATGCAAATTCTACATTGCGCGAATTTACTTGGCGCGCTGTTATTGTCGGCAGCCTATTGGGAATGATATTTGGTGCTTCATCGCTGTACTTGGTTCTTAAAGTAGGCTTAACAGTAAGCGCCTCAATTCCTGTCGCGGTTATCTCACTTACTTTGTTCAGATTGTTGGCGCGCATGGGGGCAAAAGATGCCACCATTCTGGAGAATAACATCGCCCAGACCGCTGGCTCAGCCGGCGAATCCATTGCTTTTGGCATAGGTGTCACCATGCCTGCAATCATGATTCTGGGGTTTGAACTTGAATTGACACAGGTGATGTTGGTCGCGGCCATGGGTGCATTGATGGGAATCTTGATGATGATTCCATTGCGACGCGCGTTGATTGTGCGTGAGCATGGCAAGCTTAAATATCCCGAAGGCACAGCATGTGCCGAGGTCTTGAAAGCGGGGGCTTCAATTGAATCGCGTGAAGGTGCTTCCACTGAAGCAAAAGCTGAAGAAGCACGCGGTGCATTACAGGGATTGAACGCAGCAACCATCTTCAATGGTTTTGCGATTGGCGCGATATACAAGCTTCTAATGTCGGCTTTCAAATTATGGAAGGACGTGCCTGAAAAAATATTCGCGGCGCCATTTAAAACCGGTTCGATTTCCTGCGACGTATCACCCGAACTTTTGGGCGTCGGTTACATCATTGGACCTCGTATTTCCGGTGTGATGTGTGCAGGTGGCGTACTGTCATATCTCGTGTTGATTCCGATGATCAAATTATTGGGCGATTATATTCCGAGCATGGTTGCGCCTGGCACGATGCCGATCTCGCAAATGAGTGCGAACGATATTCGTAGTGCATATGTGTTGTACATTGGTGCCGGAGCGGTGGCCGCTGCCGGAATTATTAGCTTGATTCGTTCGCTACCTTTGATTGTCGGTAGCTTGCAGCGCGGCATGGCATCCACATTTAATCGTAGTGACATTACAGCGGTTCCAGGTTTGCGCACTGATAATGATCTGTCATTGAAATTTGTGGGCGTTGGATTGTTGGTTCTGATCATATGGATTGTCGCAGCACCTTCATTGCACATGAATTTGTTAGGCGCCGTGTTGTTGGTCATTTTTGGTTTTCTGTTTGTCACGGTCTCTTCGCGTTTGACCGGAGAAATTGGCTCCACTTCCAATCCAATTTCTGGAATGACCATCGCCACACTGTTACTTACCTGTTTAATATTTTTGTTAATGGGTTGGACTGGCACCGACCATTACGTGACGGCATTGTCAGTGGGTGGCATTGTCTGCATCGCGGCATCCAATGG
>JAICKZ010000167.1 GCA_025927665.1 Steroidobacteraceae bacterium
GACATCATTTTGATTTACTCGCACGACTTGCGCAGTTGGCGGGCATTGCGATTGAACGGCGACGTGCGGATGATGCCTTGCGTGACAGTGAATTGCGTTATCGACGTCTGTTCGACAATGTAGTCGAAGGTGTTTACATGGCGTCGATTGATGGGCGTTTTCTATCAGTCAATCCTGCGTTGGTAAGAATGGTTGGCGCGAGATCCGAAGCGGAATTGTTGGCGATGCCCGCTGAGCATATTTATGTCGATCCTTTGGTGCGATTAGAAATCATCGCCGCCATATCACGTGATGACGAGGTGCGTGATGCCGAGTTTCAATTGCGTCGTGTCGATGGTAGTAGTTTGACGGTCAGTGAAAATGCTCGAAGTGTGCGAGATAGTAATGGACGTTTAATTGGCTTTGAAGGCACTATCTCCGATATCAGTGCACGCAAGCGCGCGGAAATTGCAGTATTAGCGGAAAAAGAAAAAGCACAAGTAACGTTGGAATCTATCGGTGATGCTGTCATTACCACCGACGCAACAGGATTAATCGAGTACATTAACCCAGTGGCAGAAGCATTAACTGGATGGAGAAGTCATGAGATCTGCGGTCATTACATTAATGAAGCATTCAGTATCGTTAGTGAAGGGGATCGCACCACAGTTGAAAATCCAGTTGTAGTTTGTTTGCGTGACGGTCACGTTGTGGAGGCCGAAGGCTCGGCGATCTTGATTAATCGTGGAGGTCACGAAATCGCTATTGAAGATTCTGCTGCACCCATTCGCGATCGCCATGGCAACATGATTGGCGTGGTGATGGTGTTTCATGATGTGAGCAAGGAACGACGTTTACGTCGCGCGCTTGCCTATCAAGCGTATCACGATGCCTTGACCGGACTGATTAATCGTCGTGAGTTTGAAAACCGTCTCTCCAATGCACTGAATTCCGCATTGAATGATAATACTTCGTGTCACGTGCTGATGTATCTTGATCTCGATCAATTCAAACTGATCAACGACACCTGTGGACACCAGGCAGGCGATCAATTACTTAAACAAATTACTGGATTATTACAGACGCGTCTGCGTAGCAAAGATGTCATTGCGCGATTGGGTGGAGATGAATTCGGCGTGCTGCTTGAAAATTGCAACGCACCTCAAGCACTGCCAATTGCGGAGAATTTGCGTAAAGCCATTGGCGATTTTCGTTTTATATGGAACGGTCAGACATTGAATGTCGGCGTTAGCATTGGCTACGTTGAGATCAATAGTAACAGTGGCAGTATGGTCAATTTAATGAGTGCGGCTGATATTGCGTGTTATGCAGCCAAGGACTCTGGACGCAATCGCGTTCATATTTATCAGCAAGATGAAGTTCCGCAACGCCATCGTGAAATGCAATGGGTGTCTCGCATCGTACGTGCTCGCGAAGAAAAACGTTTGGAACTTTATTATCAACCCATTATCCCTATCGGCCGGACTCATGATCCACGTGCGCACTATGAGTTACTGGTGCGTATGCGTAATGAAGAAGGTATGTTGGTGCTGCCAGGCGAATTTATTCCTGCGGCTGAACGCTACAACGTCATGCCTACCATCGATCGTTGGGTGGTACAGCAGGCGTTGACGACATTGGCGCATTGTCGCACTCATGTTGCAACAGAAACACCGTACATGATTTCAATCAACCTCTCAGGTACTTCACTCAACGACGACAGTTTCCTGGAATTTTTAATCAACGAATTGCAGACTCATAACCCAAGTTCGGGGGCGGTATGTTTTGAAATTACTGAAACCGCTGCCATTGCGAATCTCGCCAAGGTAGTGCACTTCATGCGTGAAGTGAAGTCACGTGGCTGTCTTTTTTCGCTGGACGATTTCGGCTGCGGATTGTCATCGTTCATGTATCTTAAAAATTTGCCCGTGGATTTTCTGAAGATTGACGGTCAATTCATCCAAAGCGTCAATGTCGACAATATTGACCGTAGTATGGTCGTTGCTATACACCAAATTGGACAGGCAATGGGTATTAAAACTATCGCCGAACGTGTTGAGTCAGAGCAGGTGTTGCAAGCGTTAACCAGCATTGGAGTTGACTACGCGCAGGGTTTTCTAATTGCCGAGCCACAATCGGTGCAATCACTTAATTTATTACCGCGTGCCGCACAATCGGTTGCCATGCTACGTACCGCATAATCTTTATAGCATTATCCAAACGTTTTGCGGCCAGATACGAAGCATTGTTATTGCTTATGATGTCATCTTCAATCGGATAGTTATTATTCTTATCTCACATGACATTGTGTTAGCTGATAAGGCTGTCGGTCTTCAATCAACCGATCCTATGAAGATTGCTGGAACGATGTCATCGATTTGTTTTGTGCTTAAAGGTACCGCGATTAGTCTAAAGAAAAAATTGATATAGGGCGCATTTAATGGTCCGCCAATCATTCCTAACAATGCAGCTTGGTAAATATTGAAACAACGTTTCCGTACAGTTTCCGGACGAAAGAGTACCACGCTAAAAAACACTTAAATTATGGCGTTTCCAGCGAGGTTCGAACTCGCTTGCAGCCTTGAGAAGGCTAATATGTGGAAGTTTTAATGAACTCTAGCCCGGTTTATGCACTTATTTCCATTTAGTCGTATTGATACTGTGGGCAGCCGTACAGATCCGATATAGAGGATAAAGGACCCTAGAGACTATTAATCTCGCTGGCCTATGAGACCTGCTTGATTCTTCTATCAAATATCCGTTCACGATTGGAGATACCTATGGTTACGATCAACGACAAGCATATGAATAAGTCTGACGTAAGCGCGTCAGAGAGTACAGACAAACGGAACCGCGATGACAGCTTCTCTGCAGAGATCAAACAAGAAGAGGTGCAAGGCGAAGGCGACTACCGAGCCGCTCGTGAGTTTAACGAATTAGAACATGCATTCGTTAAGTCAGGAGGGGTACCTGCGGCGGCGCGTGCGGCTGCACCGAAATCCGAAGCGGAGCGTCAAGAAATGCTCAGAGCCGAACAGGAAGGAAAGCAGCGGTCGAAGGGAGAGGATCGCAACTGATGCAATGCTATTGACTCTATCAATATCAAAAAGTGCCCTTTTCGAAGGGCACCGTTATTGTGACCTTCCGACAAAGCCCAAGTCGTCGCGACGCTATTCGTGCAAGCTGCACAGGCGCGTGTAATATCTCTTATTCTTACAGCACCTAGTTTGACCTTGAGTCGAGTGCACACGTTACTAACATATGACTAGTACACAAAAAACCTCGGAAATTATAGATCGGCGCGTCTGCGTCGCTCCAATGATGGATTACACCGATCGACATTGTCGTTACTTTTTGCGGCTGTTGTCGCCAAGTGCGTTGTTGTATACCGAAATGATTACCGCTAAAGCACTGTTGCACGGTAATGTGCCGCGACTACTTGATTTTGATACGAGCGAACAACCTGTTGCATTGCAACTAGGCGGTAGCGATCCCGAAGAATTAGCGATAGCTACAAAGCTGGCAATGCAATGGAACTATAGTGAAATCAATTTGAATTGCGGTTGTCCCAGCGACCGCGTCAAGAGCGGTCAATTTGGCGCCTGTTTGATGGGTGACGCGGCGCGAGTGCGTGATTGTGTTCTCGCCATGCGTACACAAACCAAGGTTCCAGTCACCGTTAAATGTCGCATCGGTATCGAGCCGGGAATGAACGATCTCAGTGACGAAGAATTTTTACAAAACTTTATTGCCACGGTTAGTGAGGCCGGTTGCACGGTGTTTATCATTCATGCACGTCGTGCGGTATTGAATGGACTCAGTCCCAAAGAGAATCGTGAAATTCCACCATTGCGATACGACGTGGCCATGCGCATGCGAGCTTTATTTCCTCATCTTACTTTTGTCATTAATGGAGGTATTCGTACTGTAGATGACGTAGTTGCACATCTTCAAGGGTTTGCCGGAGTGATGATTGGCCGTGAGGCTTATCAGAATCCATACTTGATGGCTGAATTGCATCAACAACTTTACGTGCCTGATCAGCCGCTACCCTCACGAGCCCACATCATCTTGGCTTATGCGCAATATATCGCTCAACAACAGTCACAAGGCGAACGTGCTAGCAACATGCTCAGACACGTCCTAGGTTTGTATAATGGCTTGCCGGGTGCACGATCATGGCGGCGTTTTCTCAGTGAAAATGCCAATCGCGTAAGTAATGTTACCCAGTTATTGCAAGACTCGTCACGCATTGTCGAATCACAAGCGGCTTGAAGCGGATCAAATCAAAGTAGCCTTTAACGCTTGATCTCTGCTACTCTCGCACCGTCATGGGTATTATGTATAGAATAGCGGCGTGGGAAAGGACATAGAACTGGCAATCTTGTTCGCCGACGTGGTCGGCAGTACGCACATCTACGAAGTGATGGGCGATGCACGCGCTCGCGATATGATTTTAATGTGTGTAGAGATCATGCGTTCAGCGACTGAACTGCATGAAGGCACCGTCATCAAGACGATTGGTGATGAAATCATGGCTACATTCCCAACGGCAGATGAAGCTTTGAATGCTGCCAGCCAAATGCAACATGAAATCCGTTCGCATGCCGAACTCAAAGTGGATGGCCAACCTATCGCGATTCGTATTGGCTGTCACTACGGTCCAGTGGTGCTTGAAAATCGTGATATTTTTGGTGCGGCTGTACACACCGCCAATCGCATGACCAGCCAAGCGAAGGCAGGTCAGATCATGATTTCAGGTGCCATGGTGGATCGCTTGGCGCCTGAATGGCGATCATCGGTACGGCAGATTGATGTAACTATGCTCAAGGGCAAGAGTAACGAAGAAGAGCTGTACGAAGTGTTGTGGCAAAAGGAAGATGCTACCAGCATGCTGCCTTCACTGGCACTGGGTGGTATGCGTGACAAGCAAAAGCTGCGGTTACGTTTACATTATCAAGGTGTGGAATTGATCGTGACCGACGGACGTCCGAGCATCAATATAGGCCGTGCTGAGGAAAATGATTTGGTGATCAAAGGAAACTTGATTTCACGATTGCATGCTCGTATTGAATGTAGCCGAAATAAATTTTTATTGATTGATCAAAGCACCAATGGCACCTTCGTGCTCAGCCATGGTGGCGAAGAATCTTTCGTGCGTCGCGATAGCCTGCAATTGAAGGGCGAGGGTATGATCGGCTTTGGCAAAACTCCCGATGCCAGCTCACCGCAACACTTGCGTTACGTCTGCGAAGAATAATGTCAATGTCGCGCAGGCGCGATGCATCATCCAACTGTGTGAATAAATACAGGCGAATTGGAATTTCGCTTACGTATGTTTGCATGCAAGTTTTTCTGTATGTTTTGCTTGTGACCACTAACGCATTTGCCGCTGATCAAGTCAATCCATTGCCAAGCTCACTACAGATTACGCTGATTCCAGAAGTGCGAATGGTAGAACATCTTAACGGCAGTGATCATTATCGTTATGTTCCCGCTGAGAATGTCGTTCAAGGCCAGGAAATTTATTACACAGTAAAAATCGTCAACGTGGGTGGTGACAAACTCAAACATGCAATTGTGGTTCAACCTATTCCCATTAATACACACTTGGTGGAACACTCTGTCACCGGCGCAGGCGCGACGATTGCTTATTCGATTGATGGAGGTAAGGATTTTTTAAGCGCAGATGAACTGCAAAGTGTTGTGGATGATCGTTCACCGACATTCGTGAGAGTGACGCATATTCGTTGGCAGTTCCGTCATGCATTGGCTTCGCACGTGGTGGTGCTGGCGCGCTTTCGAGTGGTCTTTGATTGATGGTCGTTAATGCCGACTTTGATGATCTATTTGGCGAGCGTGGTCAGCTGGCTGAAGCTCTGCCCGATTTCACCGTACGCATTGAACAATTGCAGATGGCGCGTTGTGTCGCACAGGCCATCACTTCACAACAGAACCTGATTGTTGAAGCGGGTACCGGAGTAGGAAAAACATTTGCCTACCTAGTGCCAGCGCTGCTTTCCGGTAAGCGTGTCATTATTTCTACCGGCACACGCAGTTTGCAAGATCAACTCTACAGTCGCGATTTGCCAATGATTACCAAGGCATTGGGACGACCAGTACGAGTTGCGCTGTTGAAAGGTCGCGCCAACTATCTGTGTTTGTATCGATTGCAACAAACCTATGAACAAGCATCAACACGGGGGTTCTCTCGTGAATTAGCACGCAGCATTAAGGTCGTCAACAATTGGTCGACTCAAACACGTCGTGGTGACATCGTTGAGTTAAATGCATTGCATGAAGATGATCCCGTGTGGCCGCATGTCACATCAACGCGCGATAATTGCGTGGGAACCGAGTGCGCATTTTATGATCGCTGTATGGTAATTGCTGCACGACGTGAAGCGCAGGCTGCGGATATCGTCGTCGTGAATCATCACTTGCTGATGGCTGATTTACTGTTAAAGGAAAGCGGCTTTGGCGAATTGCTACCAGGTGCGGACGCGGTGATAGTGGATGAAGCGCATCAATTGTCGGAGATCGCAACGCAGGCATTTGGTACCAATCTCAGTGCGCGACAGTTACGCGAATTGATCAATGATGTGATGCGTGCACAACGCACTGTGTCTGCGATAGGTGAGAGCGAGATCAAGTTATTACAAACACTTGAACAGCATATTTTCAGCGCGGCACAATCACTACATGGCCGCAACGAGTTGGTGGATCATGCGCACTGGCCAGATATCTTGATCGACGCATTGCACGATAGTGTGAATGTTCTCAAACAGTTTGTCGCAAACACGGCGACCACAACGGATCAACCAGAACTGAAAGCATTGCGCGATCGGGCGTTGGCATTTATGAATCGTTGTCAGTTGTTTCTTAATGAAGCGAATGATGCAGGCGCGGTGCGTTGGGCAAGTGCGAATAAATCTGGTTTTGTCTTGCATCATGCACTTGTAAATGTGGCTGCACCACTCGGCAAGCTGATCGAAACCCAAGGTGGAACCTGGATATTTACCTCGGCGACTTTATCCATTAGCAATGATCTGAGTTACTTTGCGCAGCAGGTAGGCTTAGTGCAAGCGCGTACTGAATTATTTGGAAGCCCGTTTGACTATCAGCATCAGGCTTTGATGTATTTGCCGGACAAACTCGATATGCCTTCATCACCGCAACACACTCAACAAGTGGTTGCTGCGGCATTGCCGGTCA
>JAICKZ010000144.1 GCA_025927665.1 Steroidobacteraceae bacterium
CTGATGATGCGATTGCGTGCAGGAAAATGATATTTACGAGGTGGCGTACCGATGGAATATTCTGAGATGAGTACACCACATTGCTCAATTTCGCGAGCCAATGCTTCGCTGCTACGTGGATAAATACTATCGAGTCCGGTGCCGCATACCGCAATAGTGTGTCCTGTACCCTCTAACGCGCCACGATGGCTGGCAGCATCGATGCCTTCAGCTAATCCACTGGTGATTACCAATCCACAATGAGTCAGATGCTTCGCAAATGCGGTTGCGATTTCGCGGCCGTAGGGAGTGGGATTGCGCGATCCCACCATCGCAAGCTGCGGCATTGAAAGCAGCTGGATATTACCGCTGATAAATAAACCAGTGGGTGGATCTGAAATCTGCCGCAGCATCGGCGGATACTGTGCATCATCCCAACATATCAAGGTGTGATTAGGTCGTTCCAGCCAACGTATGTCAGCTTCCACCAGCGACTCGCTCGCGGTGGACAGCACTTCGATTGCTCTTGTGGTTAATCCACAGCCGTTCCACCCCGCAATGCCTGCATTAAGAATTGCGGCTCCGTCGCCGAATCGTTCAAATAACAAAGCCCACTGCGCGCTATTAACCGAGGCGCGCAACAAAATTAGTCTGGCAGCAAGTTCATCCATGAGCGGAAAGCAATAATTGAATAATTATGGATTACGAATTAAATCACCGACGCGAACCACGTTAGTCGAATCCATGATTAATGCATAACTCATATGTTTGTAGGCTTTAAAAATGAGCGCAGTACCGGTATGTTCATTCGGCAATTTCACTTTCTTTCCACCTTTTGGCTCATTCATCGGATTGGCTGAAAGACCATCGGTAAAGCTGTCCTTTACCACCTCACCACGTTGGTAAATCGCCACCACTGCACCTGCGTCCAGTCCATTTTCAGAACCCTGATTTAAAGCAATCACCTGATATTGCCCAACAACGGATACACCCGACACCACGAAAATATGCGCTTTAACTTCGTCACGCGGTGCATGTGGCACAAAATCCGCATTGATTTCGAAGTCCTCAGCAAACAAACGATCGCCTGGCAAGGCTTCCAATGTTGACTCATTCAGACGAATTCTAGCGGGATCACCCTGTTTGGTGACGATGCCATTACCCACGTAGATACCCCGATATCCCAACTTGCGGCCATTGTCAGGATCACGCAATTCTTGATCAACGTGAATTATGTTGTAGCGTTTGCCTTCTTCAGCATCACCGACACCACGAGCATAAATATCGTCGCCGGCACTACCTAGGACATGATTGTCGCGAAATCCAACAATATGCGGGCCTTGTTTGACCTCTTCGGTTGGAATGACCGAAGGCCGCCCCATGAAGGTTTCAATTACGTGATACGGAATGGTGGTAATGGCCTGGGGCAAAGGTGATCCGTGCACTTGTGGTGACAGGCGCACCCCATTGCCGCGTGCGATGACCTGTCCATTGCCAGCATTGGAGTCTGCCGCAGCACCTTCCGGGCCACGTTCTCCAATCGTTAGACGCGTCTGGCCCTCTACATTAACCAGTTTCAACACATCACCTGGGTAAATAAGGTGAGGATTTTTAACTTGCGGATTGAGGTACCACAGCTCTGGCCAGTACCAGGGTTGAATCAGGTACATCTGCGAGATACCCCACAGGGTATCGCCCTGCTTAACCGTGTATTGGTCCGGTGCCGACGGCGACAGAGGAATATGTGAGCCGGTGGCCAGTGTTCGGCCATTTTCACTCTGTGCCATTGAATGAGACGGCAGCAACGCAATGGTTGAAATTGCAGAGGCAGCCAACGTAACGCACGTAGTGCGCCAAAATTTTAGTGAGCTGATTGTCTTCATGCGCAAAACTTGCTCCCTCTTGAACAATAGATTGCCGAGAAACCGTGCTGAACTCATGTCTAACACCTATAATTCGTTAACCATCCAAATCTGACACTGTCACAGATCGCGGATTACTTAACCGTGAACAGGTTGAGCACTGGGCAATGCTGCCTTAATTACACATTAAGTTTAAAGTGGTTGTAACTGTAGCAGCAATTGCAAATTGAGTGCACTCACCCGCAGGTGTGGTCGAGACTTGTGTCTCATTTGGCAGGCTTATTTATCAGACCTTTACCTTGAGATTGCTGAATTTATGGCTTTATTAACCATTCTTGAATTCCCCGATGTGCGCCTGCGAACCAAGGCAGTTCCTGTGACCGTGGTGGATGATCAGTTGCGTAAGCTAAGTGCCGATATGTTAGAAACCATGTATCACGCCAATGGCGTCGGACTTGCGGCGACGCAGGTGAATGTACACAAACGTCTGCTAGTCATTGATATCAGCGAAACTCATGATGATCCGTTGGTACTGATTAACCCAGAAATTCTCTCCCGTGAAGGCGTTGAAATTCGCGAAGAAGGTTGTTTGTCAGTACCAGGTTTTTTTGAAGAGGTGCAGCGCGCGGATCGAGTTCGTGTACGAGCACAGAATGCCGATGGTCAAAGCTTCGAATTGGACGCTGAGGGGTTGCTGGCGGTATGTATTCAGCATGAAATGGATCATTTGGAAGGCAAGTTGTTTGTGGATTATTTGTCTGAGCTGAAACGTACCCGTATTCGCAAGAAGCTGGAAAAAGACCACAAAGAAGGCAATAAACCTGTGGGCTCCGCAAAATCACGTTCGCCTTCCATTTAGACGGCTATCAATGACCTCTTATCGCATAGTGTATGCAGGCACGCCAGAGTTTGCGGTGCCTGCATTAAAGGCACTTTTAAACTCAACGCATAAAGTGGTTGCTGTCTACACGCAGCCGGATCGCCCCGCTGGTCGTGGTCGAGTCTTGACTGCCAGTCCCGTCAAGCAATGTGCGCTGGAGTACCAAATTCCAGTAGAGCAGCCGCTAAATTTTCGTAGTGAAGAAGCTATCGATCATCTGCGACAGTATCAACCGGACATTATGATTGTCGCCGCTTACGGATTGATCCTTCCGCAACCCGTACTTGATATACCACGTTATGGCTGTATCAATATTCATGCATCATTATTACCACGTTGGCGTGGCGCAGCACCAATTCAACGTGCGATTCTTGCAGGTGATACCCATACTGGAATCACCTTGATGCGCATGGAGGCAGGTTTGGATACTGGCCCGATGCTGGATATTGCGAGTCTTGAAATTGGCAAGCATGAATCCACTGCAGAACTTCACGATCGACTGTCGACCCTTGGCGCATCGACGTTATTGCAACTGCTAACAGATCTGCCTGGCAATCTGCAACGCGCAACGGCACAACCGCAGCAGGGCGCAACATATGCCAAGAAGCTGATGAAAGAAGAAGCGCGAATTGATTGGCAGGAAGATGCGATCAGCATCGAACGTAAAGTCCGCGCCTTTAATCCCTGGCCGGTGGCTGAAACGAGTCTATCAAACAAACAGTTGCGTATCTGGCAAGCGATTGAGATTGATTTATCAAACTGCTCATCAAACAAGCCAAGCGCGGGAACCATCTTTCACACCGATGCCCATGGCATTCAAGTGATATGCGGTAATAACGCGTTGAATATTACACGGCTGCAGTTGGCGGGTCGCAATGCGATGAGTGCTGCCGATTTTATCAAGGCATATACATTAACTAATCAGGTGCTGGGTCAGCATCCATAAATGCAATCAAATTATTATTATTCATGAACACCCCTGCTGATATTCGTGCCCATGCTGCGCAATTGCTAGTGCAGGTTCTAAATGGTCGTTCGCTGGATGCAGTATTAGTAAATCGCGATGAATCGGCACAGGAACGGGGTCTGTTACGCACCTTATGTTACGGCACGATTCGCTGGTACTGGCGCTTGCAAGCAGTACTTGAAAAATTGAGTTCGCAACCGGTGAATGAACTTGATGCTGAGGTACGTGCGTTGGCGTTGATCGGTTTATTTCAGCTCTTGCATACCGACATTGCACCACACGCGGCGGTGGCTGAGACCGTTGAAGCAGCCCGCAATCTTAAACTCAGTCGCGCCACCGGTTTTTTAAACGCCATCTTGCGACGCTGCCAACGCGAAGCAGAAAATATTACGTCGTTGATTGATCAACAACTCTCAATACGAACTGCGCATCCGCAGTGGTTTGTTGACCAACTCCAACAAGACTGGCCATGGCATGCGGAAAAAATACTGAATGCTAACAACGCGCATCCACCTTTCTGGCTGCGAGTTAACCTACAACGTATCAGTCGCGATGATTATGCAGCACGATTAGCTGAGCAGGGCATCATTGCACAACTTTCCGCTCATGCTCCAGAAGCTTTGTTATTGTCGCAAGCCATGGATGTCAATGCATTGCCAGGTTTTGATGATGGTCTGGTGTCCATACAAGATGCAGCCGCACAAATGGCGGCACACCTGCTTGATGCGCAAGCCAATCATCGCGTACTGGATGCGTGCGCAGCGCCAGGAGGAAAAACCTGTCACATACTGGAATTGCAACCTGCATTGAAAGAACTGATTGCGGTGGATGCATCTGATAAACGTTTGCGTCGCGTGGACAGTAATCTGAAGCGTTTAAATCAGAATGCAACATTGATTATCGGCGATGCAGCGACTCCACAGGAGTGGTGGAATGGTGAATTATTTCAACGCATATTACTGGACGTGCCTTGTTCGGCAACGGGTGTTATTCGCCGTCATCCAGATATCAAGTTGCTACGTCGATCCACTGATATTGATAGATTGGCCACAGATCAAGCGGTTATGTTGGCACAACTATGGCCCTTGCTTGCACCAGGTGGCAGACTGGTCTATGCCAGTTGTTCAATGTTGAAAGCGGAGAATGCTCATGTCATTGAAGCATTTTTGGCGGAATATCCAGATGCAATTGATAACACCGCTGTGCTTATCGAAAAATATAATTTACATACAATTGATTCAAAATCACCAGGTGTGGTGATTCAAGTTGGGGAGGGGGAGATGGACGGGTTTTATTACGCATGCCTGGACAAGCGCTAATCACGCGCAAAGACCAGAGCGATGTTAGTGCGCACGCAATCATCATTTGTTATTGCCATATCATCATGGTGGTATGTCGTTGCGCGCTTGTTGCTGTTACTGATGTTGTCTGCGACTTATGTTTTTGCTGCCGATAATGATCTGATCATTCAAGGCGCCAACATTGACATGCAAAATGGCGTCTATTTGCTTGATGCACAGCTCAGTTTCAACCTACCAAGAAATGCGGAAAGATCGGTGCGCGATGGTGTTGTCATGACGCTCACATTACAGGTGCGTTTTGATCGCGTGCGGCGACTATGGATGAACGACACCGTTGCCGAACTCGATCAACGTTACACATTGATTTATCACAACGTGTCAGAACGTTTTGTATTGCGCAACGTTAACAGTGGTGCACAAAGTTCTTATGGGAATTTTGATGATGCGGTCGCGGCTTTAAAAAACATCAATGATTTACCACTACTTGATAGTTCGCTATTACGTACATCGGCTCGCAATGAAGTCAGCGTGCACGCCATGGTTGATATCCGCAGCATTCCGCATGCGCTGGCATTATTGTTGTTCTGGGTGGATGATTTTTCCCTTAAAAGTGACTGGTACACATGGCCGATGAAGCTGCAAAACCAGATCGCACCGTAACACGCATACTGGTGGGCATCGCGGCGCTGACCGGCGTCATGATATGGCTGTTTGCCGTCTATCTGTTATCGCAGTCGGTGCAAAATTCGGCACGCTTCACCAACTTGTTACCATGGATTTTAATTATCAATGCGGCGGGATTGGCGGTACTGATTACGCTCATTGCGGTACGCCTGATACATCTGGTGCGCTCATGGAGGCAGCGTGTCACAGGATCGCGATTGGAAGCGCGCGTCGTATGGATGTCGGGTGTGCTTGCAACCTTACCCATTCTGTTTGTGTTTTATTTCTCCGTGCAGTTTATCAATCACGGCATTGATAGTTGGTTTGGCGCCGAAATCGGTAATGGTTTGAAAAATGCATTAAACCTATCACGAGCAGCACTTGATCTACGCAGCAGAGAATATCTCAATCGGACGCGTACAGCGGCAGATGCAATTACGTTGCATCGAGACAATCTCTTGCATGAGCTTAATAGACAACGTCGTAACATCGGCGCGATTGAACTTACGATACTGCGTGCCGATGGGCGCATTGAATTGCTGAGTTCAGAAAATTTGAATCGAGTTGCAGAGTTTTCTCCACATAACGACATGCTGTTACAAGTTCTGCGTGGAGAACACTATCTCAGTCTAGATCCGATTGGTGCCGGTAATTATCTAGTACATATTGCCGTGCCCCTTCGGGCGAGCGGCCTCAGTTCAGAGCGCAAAGTATTAATGGCCACCTTTGCGTTGGAAAGAAAAGTTGCAGAGCTCGCCGATGTGGTTGACACCGCAGCGCGCCAGTATGCAGAGCTGACGCGTTCCCGCGTACCTTTGAAACGTGGTTTTGTGCTGACACTCGCATTAGTGTTGGCAGCCAGTGTGTTGAGTGCAATCTACGGTGCATTCTGGATTGCGCGACGTTTGGTGCGTCCTATCGAATACCTGGTTGCAGGAACGCGCGCGGTGGCACGCGGTGATTTCGCCACGCAATTACCGCAGACATCGCATGATGAAATGGGATTGCTGGTGCATTCATTTAATGACATGACACGCAGATTGGCACAGGCGCGTCATGAAGCTGCGAACAGTCAACAAGTTGTTGAAGCAGAGCGTGCCAATCTTGCGGTCATTCTCGCACGCCTTTCCAGTGGTGTAATATCACTGACAGCCGATTACACAGTTCGGGTGTTCAATGCCGCTGCTGAAGCCATGTTGCATGCTGAAATGGATGCAGGTCCACAAACATTTAGTGTCAATAGTCCTGCAGCTGCAAACAGCCCGTTGTATATACAGTTTGTTGCCGCCTGCCGTCAGCATTTTGATAGTAATGAACATGAGTGGCGTGAACAATTAACCTTGAAGACTGAAACGACGCAACGCATTTTGATTTGCGCTTGCACTGAATTATCTGGTGATAACACTAAAGCAGGTTCAGCATCTGGTGGTTATCTAATTGTGTTCGATGACGTCACCGCTTTATTGCAAGCGCAACGCGATGCTGCCTGGGGTGAAGTTGCACGCCGCCTCGCACATGAAATCAAAAATCCTTTAACACCGATTCGTTTGTCTGCTGAACGGTTGCGCCACAAATTATTGCCAACTTTAAACACCACGGATGCTGAAACTCTGGAACGCGCCACACAGACGATTGTGCAGCAAGTCGATGCCATGAAAGATATGGTCAATGCTTTCAGTCAATACGCCCGCGCGCCACACATGCGTGTGCAGCATTTTTCTTTGAACGATTTGGTAACAGGATTAGTAGATTTATATCGTACGCAAAATCCTGCGTTGAGTTTACAGCTAACATTGGATAACGATTTACCACAAATTCAGGCCGACCAGGATCGCTTAAGCCAGGTGTTACACAATCTCATCGCCAATTCACTTGAAGCACTTGAGACAACTTCAGCCGGCACGGTTCAAGGAAATGTTCACATCAGCACGAGGTTGTTGCAACGTGACAATGAACCGTGGGTGGAATTGACGGTTGATGATACCGGGCCGGGCTTTACCAATGATATGCTGGCACGAATTTTTGAACCCTACGTCACCACCAAGCCCAAGGGCTCGGGTCTTGGACTGGCCATCGTGAAAAAAATAATCGAAGAACATGGTGGAAAAATCGAAGCAGAAAACCGCATCGAAGGTGGCGCACTGATTCGCATACAATTACCACTATCATTACCGGAACGCATGGCGCCTAACCGCGAGCGCCGTAGAGAAAATGATCGGAGAGAAAGTGTATGAGTCCGCGTATTCTGGTTGTTGACGACGAAGCTGAAATTTGTCGCCTGTTAAATGAAATATTACGCGACGAAGGTTATAGCGTTGATATCGCACAAAACGCGGCACAAGCACGCCAGGCTTATGCAAGTGGTGAATACACGCTGATATTACTGGATATCTGGATGCCCGATACTGATGGTATTACGTTGTTACGTGAATGGAGCACCAAAGA
>JAICKZ010000145.1 GCA_025927665.1 Steroidobacteraceae bacterium
GAGAATAATATTGATGTGATGCTTTCAATGTTGTTGGTCATGATTAGTCTCCAATAAAAATGTTGTTACTGATGGAATTTTTTCCTTGAGGTCTCTCGAATTATGTAGGTCAATGTCATTCCGAGAGTTTGTATTTGCCGCGCTATCTTGTACTTGAACCTTTGAATGTTTCCTAATTACGTACAGGGCATTAGTCGCCAGGCCAAGAACAAATGTCACAAAGGGCTAAAGATAAATGCAAGTCCGAATTGTGTGTTATGACTTGATGCAGTCACGAAATTACGCTGACCGTCATGGGCCGAGGTTGCGTATTGTTTCCAAAAAAAAACTTGTCTCGCCTCTCGTAAAATTCTCGATCATGAACAACTCAACGTTCAACGTGTCATTGAGACATTTGCCGGAAACATCAGTGCGATAAGATCGAGCCGTTCGGTTAATGATTATTTACCTAACTGAACGATGCCACGACAAAGTCGATGAAGCTTTTAAGTTTCGGCGTTGGCTTTTTGTCTGCATGATAGACGATGTGGGTTGGTCGCGACGGCAGCTGATAATCCGACAATACTCTAACTAGTTTTCCGGAAGTGACGTCGTCAGTTAAAAGAATTTCTGGTTGCATAATAATACCAAGGCCTTCGATCGCAGCGGTGCGAAGCGCTTGACCATTGTTAACTAACAATCGACCGCGCACTTTAACGGACTCGGTCGTATCGTTCTTTTGGAGTCGCCAAATGTTTTTATTGCGCCAATGTGCAAAACCAAGGCATTCATGTCTGGCTAAATCTTGCGCCAAACGCGGCGTGCCATTTTTTTGTAAATACGCGGGCGCTGCACATAACCACATCGTGTAAGGCTTTAACTTTCGAGCGATCAATCCAGAATTGGGAAGCTCACCAACGCGTATCGCTGCTTCGTAACCTTCTTCCACTATATCAATAGCACGATCTGACAGTGTCAAGTCCACTTTGACATCTGGACACTCTCTTAAGAAGCACGCGAGGGCAGGCGCCAAGCGCTGCGTGCCAAACGAGACAGGTGAATGCACCCTAAGCACGCCTCGTGGCACAGATTTTAATTCGTCGATGCTTGCATCCGCAGCGTCCACATCGATTAGCAATTGCTTGCACCGACCATAGTAAATATGACCGATCTCGGTAAGCGACTGAGTGCGTGTGGTTCTATTCAGAAGTTTTGCACCCAGATGCACTTCAAGTGCACGAATATGTTTTGCAATCATTGTTGGCGACAAGCCGAATACTTCGGATGCCACTGTAAAACTTCGTCGTTCAGCGACGCACACGAAAACCGCAATGCTTTTTAATCTGTCTAACATTCCACACCTACAGTGTTGACTGAAACAACCAGATCGATATTCACCTACTCGTCACTGGTCATGATAATGCGAAGCTCATCTCGCCTAATATTTAATGGTTGAAATGAGTTGGTTAATAGTTTATCGAGGTAATCATTATGTTCTTGCTCAATATCAGTTACACGAAAGCACCCGAAGAAGTCGCGCCTTTGATCGCGGCACATGGCGATTGGGTTAGGCATTATTTGCGAGAGGGTGTATTTTTGTTTGCTGGACCGAAAAAAAGCGGGCTTGGCGGCGTAATCGGCGTCAAGGGAATCGACAAACACCACTTACTCAAAATTCTCGCGGAAGATTCATACGTTAAAGCCGATGCCGTCGAATATCAAATCGTTGATTTCGATTGCAAGACGACGCAAGCCGACCTTGAATCATTAAAGCTTGCGTAAACGAAGTAACATGCATGCGGATAGGGGGCCTATTCGCATTGCAGAAAGCATCTTATCTTCTTCAGCCTTACATCGTAAAAGTTGTCTTGCGTTGCTTGACTCTATGAATGACCGCGAATGACGAAGAGATGCCAACAATTTTATTTTCGTCTGGATGTCCGCGAATCCTTTGCAGCAGCGCATAGTAAGGCATGAAGACTTCAATCAAGTTAACGAAGTTGCCTGTAGACATCGAGCGGATTAGCACACTGCCCGCTCGACGGGCGCTCGATGCTGGGCTCGTGACCGAGGCAGATCTACTTCGTCTCAAAGTCATCGCACGTTTGTATGCTCGAGGCTTACCTTCACATATTAGTTGGTCAGATTTGCTGCAAGAGGCTTTTACTCGCATGCTAGAGGGATCGCGAAAGCAACCAGCAGGCGTACCTATGGTGGCATTTTTGGCTGGAGTGATGCGAAGTATCAAGGAGCAGTATTGGCGACAGTATCGCAAAGGAGCACGGCAGCGTTTGAAATCACTTGCCAACATTGGAATCATCGAGCTTCAAGACGAGGAGCTTACTGATCCGGCACCGAGCCCAGAACGGCAACTCATCGCGATCGAACAAATGGCAATGATTAATGGCCTTTTTGAAGAAGACCTGCCTGCCAGACAAGTCATTGCTGCCCTCTATGATGGGTTGACTCCGGAAGAGACCTGCTCGACCTATGCGATGTCAACAACGGACTATGATTCCACACGTAAACGAATACGCCGCGCGATAATACGGGCGGGCATGAGGTTTGAACCATGATGACTACACGATCTGATCTCGGATTCGAGCGACTACTGTCAGCAATTGCCCAGGACCTGATCGATGCATCCGAAGAAGAGATTCTGACAACTGTGAATGAATTTGGATTGAGACCAGGAATGAAGGGCTCAGTCGCACTCTTTGGTGTGACATTCGCGTTACGACGCTACATTCACAAACCATCCGCTTTTCGAACTGGAAAATCATCTATTAATGTTGGTACGACTCGTGGCCGTCGACGCCCGAAAGGCGATACGCCATCTTCAACCTGAACACAACGGACTTGGAGTGTTTTCATTAATCAACAATGGCCTTAAGAGTAAGCCCGTTTGGGTTGCATGCATGGTTAATGTTCATTACCGAGATACATCTATTCTGTTTTCTTGTGATGTGAAAATTGAGGTTTGATTTCTCCGTACCTGTCTTGTAATTCAAGATCGTGATGATTATGTCGCTTCCATTTTAGTTGTGCAATTTGCACTTCAGAAGATTGTGAGTTTCATTGCACCATCTTGATTACTTATCGATCAGAGTTAAAAATATTCAGCGACGCTTACTTCGACGACGTGAACTACTTTTATCAAGATCAGAAGATCCTGTTTGAATTTGTTGATCGGGCGAAGTTTGTTGACGGCTGCTCGCAGTTTTCGCTCGTCCCGGTGTATCTTGAAACTGTTGATTCGATTCGTTGTCATCCCCTAACTCGTCATCCGTTGTTTCGATCGGTTCATGCCTATCGTTATTTTTATCTGCAAATGACAAAGACTGTTCCGCTTGTCGACGATCGATATCACCTTTAGGATGGCTCGACTTTTCATAAATATCGTCGATCGGATTTTCTATGTTAGGACTTCGCCATGTATTCATGTCATGCACCTTTTAAAACGAAATAATATTCGCTCTCTTGTCCAACGGATGTCGTCCGATTGCATCCTTTGACGTAAGAAGTCACGATGTTGAAATTATATTCTTGCCAATACATTGTTTATGAGAACATTTAAATTGACGCGTTGATAGGCGCAGCCATGGCTATGGAGAATTATTAAGTTTATTTGCAAAGCAGATCAAATGTTCTAGTGCAGCATAAATCTAGTTATCAATGTGATCATATACGCCACTAATAGCCTCAAGCTACCAGCAGATTTGGTGGTTCAGTCATCTGTAGGATCGTCCCTACATAAAAGCTTATAAATTGAGCGCATGATGGTGTCGTTCGTTAGCTAACGCTTGCGAATAGATAACTATTAACAAAGTTTCAAGGCTAAATGAACGCGTCAACGCATCCAGGTATTGATCAGTCATCACTATCATCATCAAATTTATCCGAGCCTCTTCAAACTGATTGGGACGCGGATAGCGATTTACAAGGTCTGTTGGATAGTGCGCCGATCAGTATTCACTGGGTAAACGCTGATGGAATCATCACGTGGGCGAATCGCACCGAGTTAGAGATGCTCGGCTATACACGCGCCGAATACATTGGTCATCACATCGCCAAGTTTCATATCGATCAAGAAGTCATAGCGAATATTTTGTGCGCACTGACGAGTGGTCAAGCACTTCAATCTAAACAGGCTCGTTTGCGTCACCGAGATGGTTCGACGCGAATTGGTGCGATCGATTCAAATGGTTTGTGGAAAAACGGTAAGTTTATTCATACGCGCTGCTTTACTCGTGATGTTACCGAACAGGTGGCAATGGAGCAAAAGCGTTTGGAGTTAAACGAAGGGTTCAAGGAGCAAGCGCGCATCATTCATGCGCTGTATCGACTGACTGATCAGCTTCATCGTGCAGTGTCGCTTGAAGATATTTACAGTGCAGCATTGTTAGCGATCCAAGATGCGTTACGCTGCGATCGCTCAGCAATATTGTTATGTGATGAATCGAGGTGGATGCGCTTTGCAGGTTGGCGCGGCGGCTTATCAGATAGTTATCGTGCATTTGTCGAAGGCCATTGTCCGTGGCGACAAGACGATATAAATCCACAACCGGTAAGTATCGATTTAGTGGCAAGCTCCGACCTCGATCCCGCTTTAAAAGCGATCGTAGTGGGCGAAGGCATTCAAGCACTGGCGTTTATTCCACTCGTCACCAATGAAAAACTCATTGGTAAATTCATGGCTTACTTTGATTCTCCGCATATGTTTGATAAAAACGATGTTGAGCTTTCGCTTTCTATCGCGCGGCAACTTGCATTTGGTATAGAGCATTGGCGAGCAGAAGAAGCGCTCCGCGAGAATCAGCGTCAATTCAAGGAGATGATCGATGCATTACCTGCAGCAATTTATCGAACGGATGCTGAAGGCCGAGTTACTTATTTTAATCCCGCCGCAGTCGAATTTTCCGGACGCGTACCCGAGCTTGGTACCGACCGTTGGTGCGTTACTTGGAAGCTTTATCATTCCGATGGCCGTTCCCTACCTCATGATGAATGCCCAATGGCTGTATCTCTAAAAGAAGGACGTAGCATTCGCGGTATCGAGGCCATTGTGGAACGTCCTGATGGTACACGTCGCTGGTTTACTCCTTTTCCAACACCATTCAAAGATTCAAATGGACATGTGGTTGGTGCTATTAATATGTTGCTCGACATTACCGAGCGTAAGGACGCAGAGCAAACTTTACGAGATCACGCGAAGCAATTAGCGCTTGTTACAGACATCGCGCCTGTATTCATCGCATACTGCGATGTTGATGCTCGATATAGATTTGTCAACGTGCCGTATGCCGCAAGATTTGGTTTACAACCGAAAGAACTCAACGGTCGACATATCGCAGAAGTTATCGGGCATGAAGCTTATGAGTCGATCAGGCCCTATGTTGATTTAGTACTCAGTGGCGAGCGAGTGGAGTTCGATTTATCTATTCGACAACTCTTTAATGACGAAAAATATGTACATTGTTCGTATGCACCTGAGCTTGCAAGTGATGGACGCGTCATTGGTTGGGTCGCAGCAATTGCTGACATCACAGAACGCAGACGCTTCGAAGAGGCGCTGCGTACCAGTGAAGAAAAACTTAAGGAGACGGATCGACGTAAGGACGAATTCATTGCCATGCTATCGCATGAATTACGCAATCCGCTTGCACCAATCGCCAATGCTGTTCATTTGCTTCATCGAGAGTCAAATCAAAGTGCGGTGTTCCAGCAAGCACGTGCGATCATCGAACGTCAAACCGCAAAGCTAGCCAGGCTGGTGGATGACTTGCTGGAAGTATCACGTATTACGACGGGAAGAATTCAACTGCAGATGGAACGCATCGTCATTGGTGGGATCATCGAACGAGCAGTTGAGACCGTGCGTCCACTGATAGAACAGCACCGACATCAGTTAGTGGTTGCACTTCCTTCTGATTCGATTTGGATCAATGCAGATGGAACTCGTCTCGAACAGGTGTTTATCAACTTGCTCACGAATGCAGCCAAGTATACCGACGACGGCGGATTGATCGAGCTTGCTGTTCAACTTGATGAAGGTGAAATTCTGGTGAGTATTAAAGACAGCGGCATCGGTATCAGTCCAGAACTCTTGCCGCGTATTTTTGAATTGTTTATGCAGTCGGAACGAACTCTAGATCGCTCTCAAGGTGGACTGGGCATCGGGTTGGCTTTAGTGCAGCGGTTGGTTTCAATGCATGGTGGAAGTGTGATCGCTACCAGTCGTGTCAATGTGGGTAGTGAGTTTATCGTTCGACTTCCCGTTGCTGCGGTACCCGACGTGATTGATAACATTAAACCGATGCCGATAAACAAACTCCAGAAAACTGCGCTGCGCATCTTAGTCGTTGATGACAATATCGATGCCGCTCAAAGTCTTGCCATTTTAATCGAAGCATTTGGACACAGTGCATGGACGGCGAACGACGGTGAAGCAGGACTCGCAGCGGTCATGCGTCATAAACCGCACATTGTGATTCTTGATATCGGCTTGCCCAAGCTCGACGGTTATAGTGTCGCATCACAATTGCGCGCTTCGGTGGGCGCCGATCTTATGTTGGTCGCAATCACAGGATATGGGCAAGTCACCGATCGTAATCGTGCGTTAGAAGCAGGTTTTAATCATCATCTAATAAAACCGGTTGATTTTAGTATTGTGGAGCGAATTATTCACGAACAAGTAGACTTCCTTCAAATGCAAGTTCGTGGCCGGAACGCTTGATGATTCTATGCGATGCGATAGTCAGGATTATATAGAATACTGATAGTAGCCGCGCAGTAAGTTTCTGATCTACTGGCATGCACTTGCTGCTTGTTCTGATGACACAGCAACACTACGCACTATCCGGCGTTAATACCACTTTGCGACAGTCTTCTTCTTTCTCGTTAAAGATCTTGTATCCCTCTGCTGCTTTAGATAGCGGCATACGGTGCGTAATAATAATGTCGGGTTTAAGTTCGCCTGTCTGGATATATTCGAGCAGTTGAGGCAGAAAACCATGTACATGCGTTTGACCCATGCGAAATGCAACTCCTTTGTCAAAAGCATCACCAAATAGGAATCCATGAATAAAGCCAGCATATACGCCAGGCACGCTCACAACACCACCACGTCGAACCGCAGCAATGCATTGCCTCAATGCCTTGCCACTACCGCCTTCAAGTTTCAAGTTAGCAAGGATTGTTTCTGTAGTACTGCCCTTGGCTTCAAATCCCACCGCATCAATAACGGCATCCACACCTCGAAAGTTTGTTTTCTCGATGATGTATTCTGCCGGGTCCTCGACTTCATCAAAGTTTATCGGTATGACGTTGTATGTCTTGGCGGCAAAAGCCAATCGATACGCATGATGATCGATCATGAATATTTGTTCGGCACCAAGTAGACGCGCACATGCAGCCGTCATCAATCCGACGGGTCCGGCGCCGAAAATCGCCACCGATGAACCCTTGGTTATTTCTGCATTGACTGCCGCTTGATAACCGGTAGGTAAAATATCAGTGAGAAAAAGCACTTGCTCGTCTTCCAGTTCTTCGGGCACCACAAATGGACCCACATTGGCTTTAGGGACTCGCACATATTCCGCCTGGCCGCCTGGCATTCCACCATATAAATGCGTATAGCCAAATAATGCAGCGCCTGGTTTGGTTTGCTTCTTATTGAGAATTGCACCACGTCCTTCCATTACACCGGTCTGTATGTTGGTGGTTTCACATGCTGCATATAGATCACGCTTACAGAAAAAACATTCTCCACAGGCAATCACAAAGGGAATGATGACGCGATCGCCTTTACGTACTCGTGTGACTTCGCGTCCCGTGTCTTCAACAATGCCCATGAATTCATGACCGAGAATATCGCCATGTTTCAAACCGGGAACTTTGCCACGATATAAATGTAAGTCCGAACCACAAATTGCGGTGGCGGTGACACGCAAAATAATATCGTCAGCGGCGATAAGTGATGGGTCGGGTACGTTCTCAACACGAACGTTGTGTATGCCGTGATAGGTAAGCGCACGCATTAGTGATGCTTCCTTTTTGCGCTTCCTGGCTCTGCCACTTTACGATGCTGCTCC
>JAICKZ010000049.1 GCA_025927665.1 Steroidobacteraceae bacterium
AAGGTGTAATTGAGTTGAATGTTAATTCCGAAACGGAAGCACGACATATGGAAGTTGATGCATCCACTTATCGCCGCGTATTCACCTTATCAAAGGATCTTGATCCAGAGAAAATCAGTGCACAACTGACGAACGGAGTACTGAAGCTGCACATACCTAAGGCTGAACACGCACAACCCAAGCGTATCAGTGTATCCGTGAACTAATTTATTTAAGCAACTCGAAGCGGCGTGACATAAGCCGCTTCGTTTGTTGAGTGCAGCAAGTATTCTCAAAACACGCGTAATGCGATTGTTATGTATAATGTTCCAAGCGATTGATGCGAAATCGAAATGCAATTACGTTTGGTCAGACAATGCATTAAAGAAAATTTTTGTACAAGCCTTTTGGACTTCATATGTTAATGATGTTTTAACAATCACATTGAGTTGAAGGCACTGTTCATCTTGTGTCTCATCCTATAATTGCGATTCGATGCATAGTAAAAAGCCACAGCCGTCGTGTTGATTATGTGATGCAATTCTTTCATCATCCTTATTACATATTTCGTACAGAAATTTGACGGTGAGGATAATTATGAGTGATGAATTATGGCTGGTGGTGGGGGATCGTTTCTGGCAATTTGCAGTTGATCGAAAGGCAATAACTGTTTCACATTTGAAGGCATTGTTGAATTCGACACAAAGTGATGAGCTGACTACAAACCGAATGATGCTGACAATGGGCCAGGGTGTATCTGATGAAGATGCAGCGACACTACTGGCAATGGCAAGATATGCACCGCATGCTGAGCGATTTGGTTTCGACAGCTGGCATCAACGGCCGCATCGTGCATCCTGTTATGTTTCGCACAAGCTTCGTACTGAAAATATTTTGCTCTCGGAAGCTTGCAAGCTTGATGAGAACAACTACGAAATGAGCTTGTTGTTGGATGATCGTTGTGAATTAATGATTGATCATCAATCCGGACGCCACTTGTCTGGTGTGGTGTTGATTGAAGCAGTACGTCAATCAATGTTGGTGGTAACAGAAGGTCACTATTTGCCGCGCGATGGCGGCAGACATGAATTTACCTTTCATGATCTTTCGGTCAAATTTCATCGTTATTGTTTTCCGCTTGCGGCGGAGTTGCTTTATAACGTGCGCGAACTCGCCATAAAAGGTGGCCGTTATTGTTTTCAAATCGAAGCGCGGATTACGCAATGTGATGCGGTGGTGCTTACCGCAACGGCCAATATGACTGCTCATATATCGCCTGCGTTGTCGAGAGTAGAAGGTGAGCAGGCAACTCGTTCGCTTGATCTTTATTTGTCTTCTTTGAGAGGAGCGACAGTCCATGAAGAAGTTGCAAGTAGTCGAGACGTGGCGGTGATGGAGGATTAATGACTACTATCGATTCAATTAATATAGCGGGTAATAGCAATATATCTGAGCCCGGGTCCTATGTTTTCTTTGATGTAGACGATACGTTGATTTCAGTCAAAAGCTTGTTAAGCTTCCAGGAATATTGGTACCAATGGACAAATGATACGGCAGGACGTAAGTCTTATACAGATGAGATACAGGGATTGCTGGCGCAAGATGCGCCATGGGAATTTATAAATCGCCGTTACTATGCACACTTCGCGGGGCGTCGAGTGGCAGATGTACAGCATTGTGTACAACTTTGGTTTGCTGCTACCGAGCGTAATCTGGAAGCACACAACAAATCATTGTTTCATGTGCCCGTAGTTCAACGATTACAACAGCACCGCGCGCAAGGTGTTGAACCGGTGTTTGTTTCCGGGTCATTTGAATTATTATTGCAGCCTATTGCGCAGCGCCTGCAAGTGAATCATGTCTTAGCCATTCGCCAACAGATTGTGGGTGAAAAATTCACCGGACATATTCTTTCACCGCAAACTATCGGTCAGGGCAAGGCAGATGCGATACGCATTTTTCTTGATGGAAAATCCGTTTCTGCCGATCGTTGCTATGGATATGGTGATGATATTTCCGATGCGCCTATGCTGAGTAGCATTGGTTTTCCGCATGTTGTTAAAGGCGGGCGACGATTAGAAGAGTATGCACGTCAATTCGGCTGGCCCATGATAGATCTGATGACTGACAATCGGATGCCAAAAGCTGGTTAAACGCTTTGTGTATGTTCTACTTAGTTAAAATCTTCAAAATGGTGCACCCAACATTGAACTACATATTTTTCCATGCCGGGAGGAATAAGCGATTGATTCCAATTTTTTCCAACAAGTTGGTCAAGATTCTCTGCGCTATTCCAACGGGAGATCATGATGTATTCATCTGGTGTCCATTTCGTTGGTTTTCCAATATTCACCCAATCCAACCCACTATGTGAATTGATCATTGGAACGGAGATCTCCTGAAAGTCCTTTTCAAAGGAAGCGCGTAGTTCAGGTTTGATTTGAACGCGAAATATTCGTGTGATCACACTATAACCTTTATGTGGTTGGGAATAGTAAATGATTCTGTTCCATAGCAGTCATTATCATGGACACCAGTTGGGCTTACGCTTTTGTAAAAAGGCCTGTACTCCTTCGCGGCCTTCTGGGGATTTTCTCAATCGTGCTAATGTTTTTGCGGTACGTGCAGTAATCATATCGCGATCTTCCGAATTTAAATTGCTTATCTCATGCAGCAGCCGCTTACTTGCTTGTTGTGCAGCCGGTCCACCTTCTAATAGCAACGACAGTTGTTGATCAATTGCTTGATCCAATTCTTGATCATTAATGTGTTGATGAATCAAGCCAAGTTGTTTTGCTTCTTCACTGCCAAACGTGGCTGCAGTCAACATCAAGCGACGTGCTTGCCGTTGGCCAATGGCAGATAGTATGTAGGGAGAAATAACGGCGGCGGCCAATCCTAGTTTTACTTCCGATAATGTAAATTTAGCAGAAGAAGTGGCAATCGCGATATCGACGCAAGCAATCAAGCCGACGCCGCCACCAAATGCATTGCCGTTGATGCGTGCGATCACAGGTTTGCTGAATTCATTGATGGTTCGCATGCAACGCGCCACGACCATGGCATCGTTGAAGTTGTCGGTTTCGGATGCTTCACTCATATGTTGCATATGCGTGATATCGGCACCGGCGCAAAAGCTTTTGCCTGCGCCTGTAAGTACCACAGCACGTACCGTGTTGTTCTCAGCAAGCTGTGCAAATGCATCGTGCAATCCATCGAAAATCTGAAGGTCAAGTGCATTGTGTTTGTCAGGCCGATTGAGCATGACGGTTGCAACGCCACGAGGATCGAGAGTCACTATTACAGAAGAAGGCATGATTTGCTCGCGTGAGTAAATATTAGATTTCTACATCAGCACTACATGCGGAAGATTCCATACTGTTCCGATCCTGGTGCAGGTCCTTGTGCTGCAATCTTTAACGCCTGTGCCAACACTGCACGTGTATCAACGGGATCAATGATTCCATCATCCCACAAACGTGCAGTGGCGTAGTAAGGATTACCTTCTGCTTCATAGTTAGCACGAATCTCATTCATAAATTGTTGTTCTTGATCGACTGGCCAAGGTTGATTGCGTGCTTGCATGGCATCGCGACGCACTGTGGCCAGAACTTGTGCTGCTTGCTCACCGCCCATCACTGAGATACGTGCATTGGGCCACATCCACATCATGCGTGGTGAATAAGCGCGACCACACATGGCATAGTTACCTGCACCGAATGAACCACCAATCACCACTGTAAATTTCGGTACGCGTGAAGATGCAACTGCATTGACCATCTTGGCGCCATCTTTCGCAATGCCGTTGTGTTCAAAATTTTTCCCAACCATAAATCCAGTGATGTTTTGTAGAAACACCAAGGGTGTGTTGCGACGATTGGCCATTTGAATGAAATGCGTGGCTTTCAATGCAGATTCAGAAAACAAAATTCCTTGATTGGCCAGTATTGCGACTGGATAACCATCAATGTGTGCAAAGCCGCATACCAAAGTTTTTCCATACAACGGTTTGAATTCATGAAATTCAGAGGCATCCACCAGTCGTGCAATAATCTCGCGAACATCGTATGGATAGCGAGTATCTTGCGGTATCAATCCGTAAATATCTTCGGCGTTGTATAAAGGTGCACGAGGTTCGATACGCTTTAACCACTGTTTATCTATATGCGTTGAGGGTGGTGCGAGATGCAAGATTGCTTCACGCGCAAGTTGTAGGGCATGCGTATCGTTGTCGGCTAATTGATCTGCCACACCCGAGATGCGTGTATGAACGTCGCCACCGCCCAGTGTTTCTGCGTCAACCACTTCACCTGTGGCGGCTTTGACTAGGGGAGGTCCGCCTAAAAAAATGGTGCCTTGCTTGCGCACGATGATGGCTTCATCACACATCGCAGGTACATAAGCGCCACCGGCCGTGCACGAGCCCATCACCACAGCAATTTGTGGAATACCTGCTGCAGATAAACGCGCTTGATTAAAAAATATACGACCAAAGTGTTCACGATCGGGAAACACTTCTGCTTGTAATGGTAAATAAGCGCCGCCTGAATCGACCAGGTAGACGCAAGCCAATGAATTTTCCGCTGCGATCTCCTGTGCACGTAAATGTTTTTTTACTGTCAACGGAAAATAAGTTCCGCCTTTAACGGTGGCATCATTGGCAACAATCATTACCGCCCGATTGTGAATGTAGCCAATACCAGTAATCAGTCCTGCACAGGGTGCTTCATCGTTGTAAATTGAGTTGGCCGCGAGTGGGGCGATCTCAAGAAATGGACTACCTTCATCTGTCAATACTGTAATGCGATCGCGCGCAAGGAGTTTGCCACGTTCAGTGTGCTTACGTCGTGCTTCATCACCGCCGCCTTGTTGAGCAATGGCAAGGCAATGATTAAGTTCCTCAATCAATCCACGAAAGTATGCGGCATTGATATGGAATGCTTCACTCTGAGTATCAATGCGAGTCGCAAGCTTCATGCACTGGCTCCAAAGATTTCACGGCCAATCAACATGCGGCGTATTTCGTTGGTGCCAGCGCCAATTTCATATAACTTCGCATCACGAAATAAACGTCCGGCGGGATATTCATTGGTGTAACCATTGCCGCCTAAAGCCTGAATGGTTTCTAACGCAATCAATGTGGCTTTTTCCGATGCTTGTAATATGCACGCGGCTGCATCAATACGAGTGACACTGCCGCGATCACAAGCACGCGCAACTGAATACACATAACTACGACAGGCGTTCATGGTTGAGTACATATCTGCCAACTTCGCTTGCATCAATTCAAATGTGCCAATGGGTTTACCAAATTGTTTACGATGATGCACATAAGGAAGCACCAAATCAAAACAGGCGCGCATGATGCCTAGTGGACCGGCGGCCAGAACGACGCGTTCGTAGTCGAGGCCGCTCATTAATATTTCGGCGCCACGACCTTCTGCACACAAAATATTTTCGACGGGAACGATGCAGTCATCCAGAATTAATTCACAAGTATCCGAACCACGCATCCCTAATTTGTCGAGTTTTTTACCTGTGCTAAATCCTTGCATGCCGCGCTCGATAATAAATGCAGTAATTCCGGCAGGTCCCGACGAAGGATCTAGTGTGGCATACAGAATGATGACATCAGCAGTGGGCCCATTGGTGATCCACATCTTGCGTCCGTTCAATACGTAACAATCGCCACGTCGTTCAGCGCGCGTAGTCATACCCATGACATCCGAACCGGCACCGACTTCGCTCATTGCCAATGCCCCTAGATGCTCACCCGAAATCAATTTTGGAAAATATTTTTTCTTTTGCGCTGGCGTGGCCCAACGGCGAATTTGATTGACGCATAAATTGGAATGAGCACCGTATGACAAAGCCACTGATGAAGAAGCACGACTAAGCTCTTCCATTGCAACGACGTGTTCTAGATAACCAAGGCCGCTACCACCGTCCGCTGGTTCGATCGTAATACCAAGCAATCCCAGTTCACCCAGTTGTGGCCATAGATCTCGGGGAAACTCATTGTGTTGATCAATATGCTGGGCACGTGGGGCAATGTGCTTCATTGCAAAATCGGCCACTGTTTTACGCAGCAGATCGGTACTCTCGCCCAGTTGAAAATCGAAGTCTTCCATCGTGCATCTCCGCGATCAATTACGTTGAAGTATCAAGCTGCATCGGGAAAAAAAGGAAAAAGTTAAGTAACTTACCTCGTCAATGGTGGTTCAGCGATGGATTCACTTTGCAAATCAGGCTCGCCTAGTGCCAGTAATATGCGTGCGCGTGCTTGATCACGCATGGTTTCAGCGGTACCACGATTTCGTACTGCAGTTGTGACATCAACGATACCGAGAATATCTACAGAGATCTCGCCGGGTCGTGGCCATGAATTGCCGGGCCGTAATACTCGTCGCGCACCATGAATTGCAACAGGAACGATTGGAAGCGCGGTTCTTTGCGCGGTTACAAAAGCACCTAAGTGAAAACGTTGCAGTCCCACACGTGGAGTAATGGTACCTTCTGGAAAAAATACCAACGATTTACCTTCATTGGCTTCGCGCATGATTTTGCGAGCGTCCATTGCGCCGGCATGTCGATTGGCACGATCCACAAACAACGAACCAATCCTTCGCAATAACAAACCTGCAAGTGGTACGCGTACCATTTCTTTTTTTATTACAAATGAAAACTGAGTTGGTAATGTGGCTTTCATGATTAAGCCATCAATGTAACTAGAATGATTGGCCACGACGACGCAGGGTGTCGCAGGTAATAGATGGATATTGCTGACCGAGCAACGAATGCCAGTCGCTCGCAACATCAATCGCGCGATACGTTGCGCCAGTGCACGACGTAATCGTAACGATGGTGCGATCAACAAAAGAATAAGTGTGACCAATCCCAGTATTGCAAAGATGAACCAGGCATAGATCCCAAACAAGGCACGAGCACTCATGGTTAGGAGTGGGATCATGACGCGACAACCAATAATTTTGTGGCGTACCAATTCAGGGCAGGGCGATCCGATCTGATCCTGATGGACTCGGATTGCGCAAACGAACCAGACTTAAAGAAGGCATGCATGAGGTTGGCGGTTGTATAGGCGTTTCGAAGGCACATTTTCTGTGATCAATGTCTCTTTATGTCAATAGTCAAAATGTTCTGTGAATGTAGTCACAACGGCAAATTTCTGGGTCAGCATACTTGACGCACCTTGAAACCGCAGGAATAAGATGGCAGCACAAGCTGCCTGGAATGCCCATGAGCGTAGCACCGAAGACATCAGTTTACTCACGATCCGACACTGCCGGTTCTCCGACCGCGCCGAGCATTGTTGACCGCTTCCTGGATGCGATATGGATTGAACGAAAGTTGTCGCCCAACACCTTGTCCGCGTATCGAGCTGACTTGGTTGGACTGGAACGTTGGCTTAATGATCGCGGCACGCAAATCGGTGTGGCCACGCGCAATGATGTAATGGCTTTTCTCGCTTGGCGAGTTGAACTTGGCGCGCGTCCACGCTCAACTGCGCGTCAACTGTCCAGTTTTCGTCGCTTTTATCGCTTTTTGTTACGTGAAAAAACCTTGCAGGATGATCCAACGGCACAAATCGCAATGCCAAAGATTGGTCGGGCATTGCCAAAATCTCTTACTGAAGTGGAAGTGGATGCGTTACTAGGTGCACCCGCCACCAATGATCCATTAGGTTTTCGTGACCGCACCATGCTTGAGGTACTGTATGCAACCGGTTTACGTGTTTCTGAACTGGTGAATCTAAAAACCAGCCAAGTGAATTTGAACCAAGGCGTATTACGCATTTTGGGTAAGGGTGATCGCGAGCGTTTGATTCCACTGGGAGATGAAGCCGTAAAGTGGGTGACAGATTTTGGACACGGTGCGCGCGCCGAAATTTTATTGGAACGTCAGACAGATTATTTATTTCCCACTCGACGTGGTGAACGTATGACCCGTCAAGCGTTTTGGCACATCATCAAACGTTATGCGGCCAAGGGGGGTATTGATAAGGCACTATCGCCACATACTTTGCGACATGCATTCGCCACTCACTTGTTAAACCATGGCGCAGATTTGCGCGTGGTGCAAATGTTATTGGGACACAGTGATTTGTCGACCACACAAATTTATACACATGTTGCTCGCGAACGCATGAAGGAACTGCATTCACAACGCGCTCCACACAGCTGATATGCCCGATGCGAATTTGTCGACAAAAGGCCGCAAATGCGGCCTTTTTCACATTGCTCAAATGAATTACTAGCGGCGCTTTCCCGAGCGAGATCCATTGACACGATCAATGTAGGTTTGCACGAAGTCTTCGTTGAAAGATAGTGGCAATCCATCGTTATTGCGTTGATTCAGCACTTGGAAGAACTCGGTATACAACTCCCAGTATTTGTTCTTGTTATTGCTGCCACCACCAGCACGCTTCAGATTGCGTTCGAATCGATCCTGCAGTTCGGCAGGATTGATACGGTGCATCAAGCCATTAATACCTGCGTGCATACCTGAAGTCATTGCAACTTGATGAGTTTTGAGATCGGTGAATGCATCACGCAACGCATCTACTGGTGCAAGATAACGCGTATTTTGCGAGTCCATCAACTTGCGGATGGCATCATCAACACCATTACTCATTTTTAACGGATTGTTCTGCGCTGATTGCGCGCCGGTTTGACCCGGATCAAAGCGGCCCTTGAATTCACCGCGTGCTTTTAATGCTTCCATCAATGCCAAGACAACTTCGCGCAGCATTTGGCCGGCCAGTGTCAGCGTAGTGGTTTGCATATCACTCGGAAGCGAACCAGGATCGACGCCAAGCCCACGACAAAAAGCTTCTATTCCGGCATTTAACTCACCATGCAAATCACCCGGCTTTGCACTGGGCGCGTTCGGTGCATTTGGAACCAAACCTTGAACTGATTTTTGATAGCGACGTGTACGTAAGTGCCAATCGTCACCACCAGGCGCTGCATCAACAGAAGGAACGTTTGGTAGATGAGTCATCGCCAATGGAATATTTTCATACATTCCAGAAGTGGCTGAATCCACGTCGCGGCGTGCAGAAGCAGCTGCTGGAGCGGTGGGAGGACGAGCAACGGGACGAGTGGGCGTGGCAGCGGCATCTGAGCCAAAGGCGTTGGCTACATTGAATCGTCCGGTTGCGGAAGTTGGCGGTGCAAATCGCGTCGCGTCACTCGTGAACAAAGCATTGATATCAATTTCGGCATTCAAATTGTCATGATCATGCTCATTTTTGTTACGTGGCGCCCGGGCTTTCGGTACTGGAGCATTGTTGGTAGCGGACGAGTCCATCGGAAAGTCCATGCGATCATCGAGGCTCACTAAGATGTCGTAATCGCCCATACGGAATCGATCGCCATCTTTAAGTGGATAGGGGCCTTGTTGTGAGAGCGGGATGTCAGAGTTGTTGACAAACACACCATTGGTGCTTGTATCTTCCAGCACCCATTTACCGGCGCGGAAATGGATGGCTGCGTGATGGCTAGACAAGTATCGATCAGCATCGGGGAGCGCCCAATCATTGTCGGCAGAACGCCCAATGCGTCCTCCAGTTACGCCGAACATGCGTGTACCTAGCTTACCCAGAAGCTGGTATTGCTCGGATATAACCCGCAATTTCAATGCCATAAATCTTCCCGTGGCTAGTGCCGCGCCACCGTTCAGTGGCTATTGCAAATCTGATCTAACCATCCAGTCTATATATCCGGTGCGGACGCCATACAATATTTTGTTGTATCGGACAGATAGCTGTCCGCGACGCCCGGTTAACTGGCTAGAATAGGCGCCTAATCTAACAATCCCGCTTACGTTCAATATGGCATCCAGTCACATTTTCAAAGTTATCTTCGCTAATCAGGGTAAGGTTTACGAAATCTATGCAAAAAAAGTCAGCCACGGTGAGCTGTGGGGGTTCGTGGAGGTAGAAGAGCTTATATTTGGTGAGAAATCTTCGGTGGTGGTTGACCCTTCCGAAGAGCGAGTCAAATCTGAGTTCGAAGGAGTAAAGCGCACGTACCTTCCAATGCATTCGATAGTACGTATCGACGAGGTACGAAAACAGGGCAGTAGTAAAATCACTGCGGTGGACGCGTCTAACATCAGCCAGTTTCCTGTGCCTGTGTATACGCCAGAACCCAAGCGCTAATTGCACATTGGTTGTTGTTCCAATAACTCGATAAAGACAACGAGATAACACATGAAAAGCAAAAAGATTCAAACGCTTCAATATGTCCACCGCTGGTTCATGTTTGTGATACTGCTTGCATGCGGCAACCCTGCACTTGCAGAACCGTTGGCAGTACTTGATCGCAACGGTGCATTGATCGCCGTCGATGCTTATGCACCGAACATCATCCGCATTACCTTGGCGGTTGATAAGCAACAACTGTTAGCCAGCCCCGGCTACGGGATTATAGGTACGGTCGACAATCGAGCTTTTCACCACAGTACTGCTGTCAATGGCGATACATTCTCATCCGACGCAATGTCCATCCATATCAACGCAGCGCCGACTCCTACTGTGCCAACAATGGGTGAGCGTTACTTCGCCTCCGCATTACCGCCAGTTAAACTTCAGATTAAGAATCACAATGGCGAAATCGTTGTCGATATGACAGGTTGGGAAATGTCGCCTTATGTAGTAAATGGCGAGGCGACGTATCAAGTAGGAGCCAGCTTTGCAGCGCCAGCTGATGAACACTTTTATGGATTGGGGCAAAATCAAGAAGGCATTTTGGATTTACGCAACCGCGTGATTGATTGCAAACATTGGTACGACGCACCCCATGGAGAAACAGTGTGCGTACCGTTCATGGTTTCAACAAAAGGTTATGGCATTGTTTGGGATAATCCTTCTGCGACGCGTGTGGCCTCTGCAGTGAATGGACGCACCAGTTGGCAATCCAATGTCGGCGAACGTGTTTCATTTTTTGTCATTGTCGATCATAACGTCGATCAACTCTATGCTGGTTACGCACAACTGACAGGTCGTACACCGATTCCACCCAAAGCTGCATTCGGATTGATTCAATCCAAGGCGCGTTATCAATCACAACAGGAAGTGTTGGATGTCGCACATGGTTATCGTCAACGTCAATATCCGCTCGACATCATGGTGGTGGATTGGTTTTACTGGACTCGCATGGGTCAATTGGATATTGATCCCGCGCAGTTTCCCAAGCCCGATCAAATGAATCAAGAGTTACATGACATGGGCATGCAGTCCATTATTTCTGTATGGCCGCGATTTGAAACCGCCTCGCGGTATTTCAATGAGCTTGATAGAAATGGACTACTGTTGAAAGATGCGCACGGCAAAACGCAAGACGGCCTGCCATTTCGTAACGATCGCACCGGTGCATTGATTGACTCGACCAATCCAATTGCACGTGAATGGTTTTGGAGCAAAGTGCGCGATAACATTTTCTCACACGGATTTGATTACGCATGGCTAGATGAAACCGAACCGGATTTAGTGCCCGATGGTTTGTTCTATAGCATTGGTTCAGGTGATCGTTATCACAATGTGTTTCCATTACTGCATGTAGCGGGAGTCGCCGATGGCTCTCGGCGTGATCGACCGAACAAGCGTAATTTGATTTTGGCACGTGCCGCTTATTTAGGATCGCAACGTACGGGTGCATTGTTTTGGTCGTCGGATATCAGTCCAAGTTGGGATGCATTGCAACGACAGGTTCCAACCGGATTGAATTTTACTGCTTCTGGTTTGGCGTATTGGGGCAATGATATTGGTGGTTGGCAATGGTTGCCGCAGACAACTACCAGTACCAATAAGCCATTGCTTGATCCATCGGATGCGCGTGATGTAGTGGGTCAGAACAATGATTATCCAGAATTGTTCACACGATGGTTTGAGTATGGAACTTTCTTGCCGACCTTACGTATTCATGGTGATCGTAAAAAGGCCGAAATTTGGGCGTTTGGGCACGAAGCTGAAACCATCATTGCCAAGTACGATCGACTTCGTTATCAATTAATTCCTTACCTATATTCGCTAAGCAAACATACTTACGACACGGGCGCGCCATTTATGCGCGCCTTATGGATGGACTTTCCAAGCGATAAACATGTTTTCAATATCGGTGACGAATATATGTTTGGCTCCGCACTTTTAGTTGCACCGGTTACGGAACAAGGGCAGATCATTAAGGCGGTGTATTTGCCTGCGGGTGCGGACTGGTATAACTACTGGACCAATGAAAAATTTAGTGGTGGTCAGACGGTTCAAGTGGCCGCACCGATTGATCTCATCCCTTTATTTGTTAAAGCTGGCTCCATTCTGCCGATGGGTTCAGTGGTGCAAAGTACTGCAACTAAGCAGGTGATTGAAGCGATCAAGGTATATCCCGGCAACGATGCAGATTTTCAGTTATACGATGATGATGGTGTCAGTTATGACTATGAGAAAGGCAAGGGCGTATTGCATGCTCACTTGCATTGGGATGATAAATTACAAAAGTTAAGTGTGAGTGGCAGTGATAATTTTTTTGCAGCACCTGCGGCGTCGTTGGTGAAAGTCATGATGCAATGAGCGAAGGTCAGCTGATGTTAGAACACCAATACATCAGCAGCACTGATTGGTTATCTTCATTAGCATGACATCAGCCATTGTTTCACGTAAATATCCATGTTACGACTTGTTTTTCTTTAGGCGAGTTGATTGTTTGGATTTAATAATTGGTTTCTTCATTGGCAGCGTCGAAACATACTGATAGGCTCGGTCAATCCAAAAGCCAAGTAACTTGTCCGTTCGAACGCCGTCTGCACTCACAAAAAGAAACCCGGCCATAGGTTTTCCTGTTAGGTCCATTAATGTCGCACCGGTTTTTTTCAGTAACTCTTGATGTTGCTCAGGTCCAACTCGAACCATCAATCGATCTTTTTCAACTCCACAAAGCATATTGTTGTTCAGCATAAACGTTAGACCGCCAAACATCTTCTTCTCTGCAAAATTTTTGCGATGCATAACCAATTTTCTAATGCGCTCTGCAAGCTCGGAATCGAAAGGCATTCAAGCTTTCTCCGCCGCACAATTACCGTATACAAGTCCAATCCCAATGCCCACAATGATAAATTGAATTAAATGAAATATGGCCTGCATTGCAAACCAGGTGCTTAATGAAGAAATCTGAATCTTTGCCGCGTTAGCAATGGTCGAAACACTAAATAAAAAAAGTCCCATCACCATGCCAAATTTCAACCCTTGAATCACAGCTGAACCGCCTTTGTAATAGCGAGGATAAATATGAGCTAGTACTAAACCTTGAAGAACCATAGAAGCAAATCCAAGTGGAACGCTAGGAGGTTCACGATTGTAAATGCCAAGCCTTAAATAGAGTTCTTTGAAGAAGATAAG
>JAICKZ010000160.1 GCA_025927665.1 Steroidobacteraceae bacterium
TGACACCATCACAACCATTGCCTTGATAGACGCCCAGCGTTGCTGCCTGACTTTTAAGTGAGAAACAAGTACTGAGGGTAACGACAAGCCATAGAGTTATTAAAAATTTTTCCAATCGAATATGCATGCTGTTTACCTTCAATCGTCGCTGCAGAAATAAATAAAAAATTGCGACGCCTGACTATTCAGGTAGCCGCAATTTAAAAACAAAATTAAATAACGATGCAAACTACTGATCAGAGTCGATCGATAATTATGTTTTGCATGTTACGCTAATGTACTCTCGGCACTTTCTGATATGTGAGCACTGTATATCGAGTCTGAGAAGAGCACGAACAACCTATCAGTATTGTGTTTATTAGAACGCAGTAGTTAAGACTGTTGCTTGAAGACACCGTAAAACAACAGTTAATTTTCTATCTGCTGTAATTCTATTCAACCGATATATAAAATTCATGGTGTCGCCAATTGAAGGCAGTAAATTTCACGGTGATGTATCACACACAAAAACTCGCATAAAATTGAAATGGAGGTCGAGGCATTATTAAGGAAATAACTGATGCAAAATCGATTAAGGGATTTTTAACATTAAGAATTTTCATATGCATGTAATTTTTGCATTACTGTGATAAGTACTTCTAATCACAACTGCAGCGAATACGTCGGGGAAAAATAATATGCATAAGTATCGTGAAGCGACGTATAAAAATTTATTTATTTTATAGATGAGGTTGACGTGCTAAATTTTGTAAACAAAAAATTGATTGCAATGCTATTTGCTATATCAACATTTTTATTTTCAGCTTGTTCTCAAGCCGGTTCCGCCAATGAAATTTATGCTCAACAGAGTAGTAATCAAAATATTGGCTATACTGTTAACACTACTAGTTCATCCATTCAAGCGGCTACAAGTACTGCTTTGAGTATAACGGGAAAGCCCATGACGACTGCACAGCGTGGCAACCCGTATTACTTTAATGCCAATGCAAGTGGTGGTCGAGGCATATACGCTTTTTCGATAAAGAATAAACCCAGTTGGGCGACATTCAATGCCACCACTGGAGAACTTAAAGGTGTACCAACAACAGCTGGAATCTATTCTAATATTTCAATTGGTGTTACCGACGGCAGCAGTTCCAAAGCACTTACGTCGTTTACCGTTACTGTGGTGGGAAGTAGTAACAGCAACAGTAGTACAAGCAGTGGCACGATCGTGTTGCATTGGTCAACACCAGAAAAAAATACGGATGGAACTGAATTGACAGACTTGTCTGGTTACATCATTCACTATGGAACGAACACAACGCAATTAAATAAAACAATTACTATTGGTTCAAGAACAGCGGTCTCTTATACATTTTCTGGTTTAACGAAAGGCACAACGTATTACTTTTATGTGACTGCTGTGAATGTCGCAAAAATGGAAGGCGTTTCCTCCTCTATTGTTAGCATTACTGTATAAGAACCTGCATTTGACGTTATCGCGTTTCATACCCCAGCTTTGTTGATGAAGATAGTTCAATTTTCATCAAGTTGTTATCTTCACATTTTCACCCAATGGTCTATCACTTCCCAAGGTGGCGGCTGCGGCCAACGCAAAGAGTTGGGTCAGTGAACCGCCAGGACCATCCCAATATTCTGCAGACCTGATGGAAACTTTTAATGCGGTAATGTCCAGATCATCCTTGCCAAGTGGAAACCAGATTTTTGCTACTGGAGTCCAAAGCTCATCGATCA
Organism: Steroidobacteraceae bacterium; assembly: GCA_025927665.1. Classification (GTDB taxonomy): domain Bacteria; phylum Pseudomonadota; class Gammaproteobacteria; order Steroidobacterales; family Steroidobacteraceae; genus CAILZL01. The sequence goes on from JAICKZ010000160.1 coordinate 1,738, forward strand.
CACTTCGATCGCGGTTAATTTGTGCCAATCCCGAAATCGATACATAGTCTTTGCCGTTGGCGTAGCTAATACATACTTCTGTAGTCGAATCCAACTCGGCTATTTTTGGTGACGTAATAGAAGTTAAAAACCACAGCGCGGGTTCATCATCCATTTTTAATGTTGTCAAAGGACGACTACGTAAAGTCTTCAGTGTGTTGTCGTAAGTGGCAAGCATCCCCGTTTGCATTTCACCAATCAATTTTCCAAGTCTGTCGAGCTGTGCGGTTCGTTGTTTGGCGATATTCATAAGTATCTCCATGTGCATTAATAAAAACGAATGGTGACGCTGATAGTGTGTGGATGCATCGGAATTATAACGTCGATCTATGTCAGTGTTTACTTACAATCATTGCTTTGCTTATGTTGATGCATAAGAGCGTTTAGCGGCGCAAACTTCAACGGAATTTCAAATTTATACTATTGGAAATTTATGTTGAATGTTGCGACATGGTTTATTGGAGGCGAATAATGCAGTATCAGGTGTTCGCGGCGGATTACGATGGCACGTTGGCAAATCGGGGTCATATGTCTGATGCTATTGTCGCTGCATTACAAAGAGTTGCAGACAGTGGCAGAAAAATACTGTTGGTAACGGGAAGAGAGATTCCGGACTTAATTGATGTTTGTCCGCAGATAGCTGTATTTGATTGGGTGGTAGCTGAAAACGGTGCTGTATTATATTCACCACGCACTAAAGAATCGATCATCCTGACGTCACCACCCGCAGCTGAATTTATATATGAGCTACGCCGCAGAAATATTCGGCCATTATCTGTTGGTGAATGTATTGTTTCCACGCTCAAGATTAATAGAGAGAGCGTTTTGCATATCATTAATGGCCTTGCGTTGAATCTGCAGATTATTTCCAACAAAACATCGATAATGATTTTACCCGCTGGGGTTAACAAGGCATTTGGATTAAAAGCAGTACTGCAAAGACTGCAACTTTCATCACGTTCGATGGTTGCGATCGGTGATGGCGAGAATGATCACGCGTTGCTGGATTATGCTGGATATTCTGTCGCTGTGGAGAATGCCGTACCTATGTTGAAGAAAATTGCAACACGTACCTTAATATATCCAAATGGCGAAGGCAGCATCCACTTGATGAACGAATTGATCGCTGATGATTTGAAAAGCGCAACCACACTGCCAGATCTAATCACCGTTGGAAAGAACAGGTAATGGTTATCAGGAACGGGTTTTCTAATCTATGCCAACACGAGTGTCAGGTAAAGTAACATCAGTGAGTTGCCATGCACGTAATACTTCCGCGACACTCCACGCTTGTGCAATACAGCCGCGAGGTAAGTGCGGTATTTCGGCATCGAATATTTCACTGATGCTGCCAATACCTGCAGTAGAAAGATGTTGTGGAAACGCACTGAGCATTTGACGAGCAATGGATTTGTCTGGCGTTACCTTTAACCAGGCATCGATAAAGTGTCCAATTAGCCAAGGCCATACTGTTCCTTGATGATACGCAGCATCACGCGAGCGCAAATCGCCTTGGTAGTTGGGGACATAGTTTTTGCTATCACGACTTAAAGTGCGTAACCCAAAGGGGGTCAACAATTGCTCTTGAACATTTTTTAACACAGGTTGCCAATATTCACGTTGTAATATTGGATGATCCAATGAAATCGCGAATATCTGATTAGGGCGCATACTCGCATCATCCTTACCGTGATCATCAATGACATCCAATAAGGTGCCGGTCTGTGGATTCCAGAAGCGCGCATTAAAAGATTTCGCCGCACGCTGGGCCAGTGCAGAATATTTTCCTGCCACTTCGGTTGAATCTCGATTCCATTCCGCCATCAAGCATAATGCGTTGTACCACAATGCTTGAATTTCAACTGGCTTGCCACGACGAGGCGTGACCACCCAGTCGCCCACCTTGGCATCCATCCATGTCAATTGATAACCTTCTTCACCTTCCGCAATCAGTGCATCCTTTGGATCCATATGAATACCGAACAAGGTGCCTTTAATGTGATAGTCAATGATTGACTGCAATGCCGGCATCAGATCGGTGATAATTGTGAGATCATGACTGGCGCGCACGTATCGATGGATCGCGTGAAAATACCAAAGTGTTGCATCTACTGTGTGATACAAGCCAAGGCGTTCACCTTCTGGAAATAAGTTAGGCAACAATCCTTGATTCAGATACTGTGCAAACGTATGTAACGTGGCGCGTGCTTCACGAAAGCGCCGAGTGCATAGCATGAGTCCTTCCAGACTGATCATGGTGTCGCGACCCCAATCGCCAAACCAGTGATACCCAGCAATGACAGTTTTAAGCTCATGTCCTTGAGCCTCGGCAATCACTCTTTCTTCAAGACGACTGCCCGGAAGGATCAGAAATTGATCAGCGGCTGCAATCAGGCGACTTGAAAATTCGTCTGCTTCCTTTACCGATGACTTGATCACGGCAAGGCGTCGTTCTTCAGCCTCGAACACCGTAAACATATCCATATCGATAGCGTCCCAACCATGCGCACTGGCGATCAGTAATGCAGGTTCATTTGCACGCAGTTCGATTTCAAAATATCCAGGGCTAGTATTGCTTTCAATATAGTTATATCCCTGATTACGTTCCTGCCTTAATATCTGATCGGTTACTGCAAGCGTATGTGCCACAAAAAGGTGAGTGCCACGCAATGCCATTCGCAATATCAGTGAACTATCTTTAAGTGAAACTTCATATTTTTCACCGCTAATGTTCACCGTAAATTGATCGACAGTATTTATCAGCGGTGCATCTTGACGTCGAAACGCCAGATAAGGTCGCAATCGCAACTTCACGGTGTTGTCATTTAATAATTGATATCGCACGCATACGGTGTTCTGGTTGTGCGGCATTACTATTGATTTTTCAATGAGCAGTTCGCCACACTGGAATAACCAACGCGCGGTGTTATTTTGAAAGTGAAAAGATTTCAACCAACGACCCTGTTTTAAAGCGCTGTCATCACTTGCTAATTCTGCGCCACCCAACAACGCGGTTTGATCGTCCCACATGATCTCTTCATCATAACGTGAGATCAATACATGACGTCCCTTTGGCGCCACTAAATTAGCGACCAGCAAACCATGATAACGTCGCGTCGGAATACCCAGTAATGTTCCGGAGGCATAACCACCCAACCCGTTCGTCACCAGCCATTCGTGTTCACACAGTTGTTCGACGTTGAGATCCTGTGTTGCTAGAACAATTTCTGGATGATTCATGATACGTTGTCCTTTATCGGTTGTTCCACTAACAACACTGCGGTTTCAGCGGGTAGATACCAACCACTACTCGTATCTGGATGTTCGATGCCGATACCACCATAACGAATATTTTCGCTGGACCAAAAAACTTGCCACTTCATGTTTGCATTCACTGCGATGAGTGGCTCTGCGATGGGTTGCACTTGCTGTTCGGCGCCAAAATTGACAAGTAATAAACGATCACCCAATTCATCAAACCATCGCAATAGAAACGCATGGTCTGTCAATACCGCGCCGTCAAATTGCGTGGCATCCTGTTTACTCAGAACCCTGTCTGTACGTCTTATTTTTAACAAATCTATATGTAAATCCAATATCGATCGATTACGTTCCCGTTCCTCCCAATTTAGTTTGGAGTCTTGAAACACCGACTCAACAGCGGGATCTGGAACGATTGCTTGAGATTCGACGCTGGCCACGCCAGGAAATTGTGCGAGGAATTGCCGACGACCTTGATGCACAGCTTTGCGTAATGAGTCGTTGTGATCAATGAAATAATGAAACGGTGTAGTCGCGCCAAATTCTTGACCCATAAATAACAAAGGTGTCTGTGGAGCAAGTAATAGTAATGCCGTGAATGCGCGATAACGAGCTGGACTGGTTAACTGATTTACTCTGGTTCCATAAAGGCTGTTGGCCACTTGATCATGGTTTTGCAAAAAATTGATACACTGCAGTGCTGGATGCTTGACGTGTTCACCGCGCCTTTGTTGTTGCCAATGATAATATTGACCTTGATATAAAAACCCATACTTGGCACCGGAAACAAACTCCTGTGCTTTACCGGTATAGTCGTGGAAATAAGCATGACGACGTCCAGTTAATGCGACTCGCGCTGCATGATGGAAGTCGTCGTTCCACATGCCATCAATACCAAAACCATCTTGATCATGCGGCAGCAGCTGGCTTGCACGTTGCGCTTCATTTTCAGCAATCAATACTATTTTTCTATTGCCAGCAGCAGCTCGGGTATGACGCGATAACTCCGCTAAGATATGAGTTGGACTTGAATCATAAATGCTGTGCGTAGCGTCAAGACGTAATCCATCGAGATGAAATTGCTCTATCCATTCACATGCATTGTGCAAAACAAATTCTCTAACCGGTGCAGCATGTTCGCCATCCAGATTAAGCGCTGCGCCCCATTCGTTCTGATAACGATCGGTGAAATAAAAAGGACTAAAGGTGGGAAGATAATTGCCATCGGGCCCCAAATGGTTGTACACCACGTCGAGTATAACTCCGAGGCCCAATTGATGCGCACGATCAACAAATCGTTTTAATGCATCATAGTCGCCATAATTATGAGACGGCGCAAATAGCGCAACACCGTCGTAGCCCCAGTTGCGTTGGCCCGCAAACTCGTTCAAAGGCATGATTTCAATTAATGTCACACCGACTGACTTTAGATATTCAAGTTGTTCGGCGGCAGCATCCAAAGTTCCTTTTGGAGTGAAGGCGCCTACGTGCAATTCATAAATGACCTGGCCATGCAAAGTGACTCCTTGCCAGTCATGGTCATGCCATTGATAAGTATTGTTATCAACTATCATTGAAGGGCCATGAACACCTTGAGGTTGATAACGAGAACAAGGATCTGGGTAAGGTCCTTGATCGTCGATGAAAAATCGATACCAAATACCGCTGCGAAGTTGCGATAGCGCTGCAGTGAAATAACCGTCTTCAGCTGTCAGGGACACACGTGTGGAAGGATAGGGATGTTCTAACAGCACTTCCACTTTTTTAGCAAGCGGAGCCCACACGCGAAATTGAACTCCTTCTTTAGTGCAAGTGGCGCCAAGTGTTTGGATAGTCATAGGTGATACGTCTTCACAATTCAGTGTTTCAGATCATTGCATGAAGTACTGTTCATTCAGGCAAAGGCAGGGCCGTGGCAACTACTGCAAATGGCAACGTTAAAAAAAGATCGGCAACCATCAACGTGCGTGAACCTTCATATTCCTGTATCGATACTGTCATGCCAGAAATGCAATCGATGTAGGACGCGGTCGTCAATTCAGCGGGTAGGGTAATGCGCGTCGATTGCCAGATTGCTTCACCTACCGGTAGCTTTAACTCGCCAACGCATAGTAACGATGCCCACCTGGATACCACTACGATGACGATCATGTTCTCGGCACGTCTTGCGAATGCCAACAAATGTTCAGCATGAGGTCCAATAATGGTAAGTGCGATATACTTACCTGCCGAAAATAGATTGGGATGGTGCGAGCGAAATTTAAGCAACCGCTGCATGACCAATAATTTTATATGACCGTCATGCCATCGACTCATTAATGTAGAAATGACCTTTGGCAATGGCGTGTCATTTTGCATATCTTGCAACGAAGCAAGTACCTGTTGGTGATGACTGTAATCAACGGCGCGACGATTGTCTGGGTCCACCAGAGAATAGCTGGGCAGTTCACTACCTTGATAGAAATCGGGAACGCCGGGCA
>JAICKZ010000113.1 GCA_025927665.1 Steroidobacteraceae bacterium
ACGCGCATTGCACACGCAACAAATCATCGATAACACTTACGCTAATTTTTCGATGTATGATCAACAGATCGAATTGCAACAGAGAGTAACCACAAGTTGCTCTCTGTTGCAAAAATGAACTACATCCCAGCGGCCAGCGCTTCAGCCACTCCATCAAATGCAGGTTTCGTGCTGAAGTCAGCATTAAACAGAAGTGGCCAATCAGTATGAGTGCTAGTGTTCAACCAACTCTTATCGTCGGTAAGACCCCATACTGTAATTCCAGCACGCTGTGCCTTCGGTACCGCGGTCAAATAAGCATTTACTATGTCTTTGTAACGTTGCTTTTGTAAAGATGCCGTGTTGGCATCAAGCGCCGTTAATGTATTGTCGCTGTTCACGGCAACGTCCAGCTCAGAAATACGCACCATCAATCCCTTGTCTGCCACTGCTTGTAACGAGGCTTGGATCGTACTTACAGAGGGAAAGTTAAGTGACACATGCATCTGGAAACCGATACCATCAATGGGAATATTTCGATTCTTGAAATCATCAATCATCGACAACACCATTCCCAACTTAGGGGCAGACCATTCTATGTTGTAGTCGTTGTAAAAAAGCTTGGCACCAGGATCGGCCGCGTGCGCTGCATTGAAAGCATTCTAAATAAATACATTAGAATTTCCAGACTTAACATAGAAAACACTTTGTCGCCAACCGGCGGGATTATTGTCATCGATGGCTTCATTCACAACGTCCCAGCTAACCACTTTACCTGCAAAATATGTAGCAACTTGAGTGACGTGATTCATTAGCGCTGTATTAAACTCAGTCGGTGTTCCACTGAAACTTTTTATATATCCAGGAACTTGATAATCCGCATGCCAGATCAAGGTATGTCCATGCAAAACCATGCCGTTGGCATGCGCATAGTTGTACAAAGCATCGGCGTCGTTGAAAGTAAAATTCCCTTGAGTCGGTTCAAGATAACTCATCTTCATAATGTTGCCAGCCACTAGAGAATTGAAATGAGTGTTCACAACCGTTTGCATCATTGTGTTTGTAAAAAGATTATCGGAATCACCGGGACCGCCAACTGCAACGCCAATTGGAAAACCTAATGTTGTAACTAACGACTTCAACGCAACGACACTGCTGCTAGAAGAACTCGATGAGCTTGAAACTGAACTAGTGGAACTGCTGGACGTAGCACTACTTGAAGAGCTACTGCTCATAGAAACGCTTGAGGAAACGCTTGAGCTACTGCCGGTGCTGAGCGAAGGCGCATTATTGCCGCCACCGCCGCCACATGCCGTGATTACCATCATGCTGATAAACAATCCGCCGACGTAACCTAATCTTTTGAATTGCCACATAAACTATGTCCCCCAACGATGTGAAAAACGTCGACCATTGATTCTGCAAATTTGCTGACCAACTGCTACACGTAATCCGGTGTTTTGTTTTTGTTGGTAGTCTGTTATCGTTATCTGGTTCAAATAATAGTTCGAAACTGAAAAGTTGTCATCTCAAAAGTGGTCGATTCGGGGCGCCACTGCTATTTTCTGGTTCGTATTGATCGAATTCGATCTGATGGTTCGCGGTTATTTGTAAGTTAGCGATTATTTATCAATCGCATTAGACGTATTAGATCGAAAAAGATGAGATCGACAGAAAGTTCGGTCGGCGAAATTAAAACTGTTTAAAAAATTATGGCGGGATCATGAGCGCTGAAACTCAGAACACATCTCATCCGATAAGCACTGGTATTGATAAGTCACATCGATTGGTGATTTTCGCTTCTTCACTTGGCACTGTGTTCGAGTGGTACGATTTTTATTTATATGGCTCACTCTCAGCGATTATCGCAAAGCAGTTTTTTTCGGGCGTCAACGAGACCACTGGTTTTATCTTTGCGTTGTTGGCTTTTGCAGCAGGTTTTTTTGTTCGTCCCTTCGGTGCATTGGTTTTTGGCCGCTTGGGAGATTTGATTGGACGCAAGCATACTTTCCTGATCACCATCACGATTATGGGTATTTCCACTGCGGTGGTGGGCATGTTGCCCAGCTACGCAACGATTGGTGTGGCGGCACCGGTCATTCTCATCGTGCTACGTCTATTACAAGGCTTGGCATTAGGTGGTGAGTATGGAGGCGCAGCAACCTATGTTGCAGAACACGCTCCGCCTAAAAAGCGTGGCCTATTTACCAGTTGGATTCAAACCACTGCAACTTTGGGACTGTTCCTTTCCTTGTTGGTCATTCTTGCATGCCGAAGCAGCATGAGCGCGGAAGCATTCGATGCGAATGGCTGGCGCATTCCATTCTTGCTTTCAATACTGCTGTTGGCGATTTCGGTTTACATTCGCTTGAAGCTGCAAGAATCTCCGGCCTTTCTGGAAATCAAGAATGAGGGCAAGTTGTCCACTGCACCCCTGACCGAAGCGTTTGGAAAGTGGGGTAACTTGAAGGTTGTTCTATTGGCGTTGTTTGGAGCGACTGCGGGTCAAGCGGTTGTGTGGTATGGCGGTCAATTCTATGCTTTGTTCTTTCTGCAAAAGATCCTGCAAGTGGATGCGAAGGCAGGAGATTTGATCATTGCCGCCGCATTGTTGATTGGCACACCGTTCTTCATTGTGTTCGGTTCGTTGTCAGACAAAATTGGTCGTAAGAAAATCATTATGACGGGTTGTATTCTTGCGGCTGCAACTTATTTCTCCGTGTTTCAAGGGTTGACTCACTATGCCAATCCTGCTTTGGAAAAAGCAGTGGCAACCGCACCGGTAACGGTTCTCGCGGCTAACGGTGATTGTTCGTTCCAGTTCGATCCTATTGGCAAGAAAGCTTTCAAGAAATCTTGCGATATCGCCAAATCCACATTGGCTAAATCTGGCATCCCTTACACCACTGAAAGTGCACCACCAGGTTCAGTTGCTGTGGTTCGTATTGGCAGTGGTGATACTGCAGTTAAAGTTCAATCGTTTGATGGTGTTGCATTGTCGAAAGCGGAATTCAAATCTTCTTCTGATGCATTCGTTGCCAAACTGAAAGGCGAATTGAAAACTGTTGGCTACCCCGCCAAAGCAAACATGGATGAAGTCAACTATCCAATGGTAATTCTGTTGTGCACCTACTTGGTGATTTTGGTCACCATGGTGTATGGCCCAATTGCAGCATGGCTGGTTGAATTGTTTCCGACACGTATACGTTACACTTCCATGTCATTGCCATATCACATTGGCAACGGTTGGTTCGGTGGATTTTTACCGGTTACTTCGTTTGCAATTGTAGCCGCCACCGGCGATATTTATAACGGCTTATGGTATCCGATTGGTGTTGCAATCATGACCGCTGTTATCGGCACGTTATTCCTGCGCGAAACCAACGGCGAAGCACTAAAGTAAACTGTCAACCAAGATAAAACCTAAGAACAAGAGTTCGTGAATTGGACAAAGGGCACAGCATGATGTTGTGCCCTTTTTTATTACTACTTAAGTGATCAACTAATTTACTGACGCAATCAAAGCTTTATCATTCAATCACAGAATAGATACATTACATTCGAAACACTCGCATTACGCTATTTCAAATCAATTTCAATTTAATGCAACGTAATCCCAGCTAGCACTTGGTTAATTTGCTCTAGGGTCGCGGGTTTGACTAAATGGAAATCGAATCCCGCTGCATAAGCCTCCTGAATATTTTCATTACCTCCATAACCTGTTAGTGCGACAAAACACACATTCGTGTTATCTGGATTGTTGTGCGCTTGCCTACACATCTCATAGCCGTTCATGCCCGGCAGGCCGATATCCAGCAGCGCGGCATGAGGTTTAAATTCCCTCAACAAGCACATGCCAGTAACACCATCGTACGCTGTTGCGACCACATGACCGTTGAGTTCAAGAAGCATCGCCATGCTTTTAGCCGCATCCTGATTATCATCGACAACCAGAATGCGCTTGGGTGTAATGAATGAACTTGGTGATTCAGCAGAATCTATCAGATTGGGCGACTCATATTCTGCTTTGAGTAAGGGTAGTTGAATTCTAAATTTACTACCCTTGTCGATACCATCGCTATGCGCTTCAATCGAACCGCCATGAAGTTGCACCAGTCTACGCGCGAGTGCCAAGCCAATACCAAGACCTCCATTCGCTCGATCAAGCGATCGCTCCGCTTGCACAAAAATATCAAACACTTTGGGCAGAAAGTCCGGCGCCATGCCAATGCCAGTGTCGGCAATCTCCAAAACCGCTTCAGCGTTTTCACGATGCACTGATACGAGGATACGGCCGCCCTCCGGTGTGTATTTATTCGCGTTGGCCAGTAAATTGGAAATCACTTGTTCCAGTCGCGTACGATCGCCCTCAACAAGAACTGGTTCCAGTGGCAATCGTAATGTTACTTCATGACGACGCGCGACAAGACTGGCACTTAACCCTTCATGCGCAGATCTAACGAGAGCACACAGATCTACTTTCTGAAGTGACAATGTGATGATGCCGCGAGTGATCCGCGAGACATCGAGCAAATCGTCGACTATGCGAATTTGATTACCTAGTTGTCTTTGGGCAATTTGTTGTGCTTCATCTTTCGAAGCCTTATCCGCATTAGGCTGTCTAAGAATCATCAGCGCACTATTAATCGCCGCGAGGGGATTGCGCAATTCATGCGCCAGCATGGCAAGGAACTCATCTTTCTGTCGGTCTGCCTCACGCAAAAGGCGCAACGTGTCATTGCGTTCGGTGACATCCAGAAGAGTCAGAAGAATGAATACGTTATCCGTGAATGCCAACCGCGATGCGTTAACAAGAATAGTTCGCTGGCCAATTTCCACGAAAGCGGCAGTGAATTCGCGACCCTGAATTTGTGGCTGTTGCGGAGTTAGCTCGTCAAAGAGCTTACGTAACTCCGGTGTATTCCATTGACCATTGGCTAGCGAATACAACGGTAAATTTAGAGTCTCGCGGCTCGTGGTTTTGAAGGTGGTGTAAAACATGCGGTTCGCCCGCAAAACACGCAAGTGAATATCCAATCCAAGTAGCGGTTCTGCCATGGCTTCGATAATGGCGTCCGCAAAATCTCGCGATTGCGCAATTTCATCGTTCAGAGTTTTAAGCTCGCGATTTCGGAAACGCAGCTCATCGTTGGCTGTCGACAACTCCTCGTTAACGGACTGAAGTTCTTCCTTGGCTGTTTCCAATTCCTCATTTGTGCTTTGAAACTCCTCATTGCTCGAAAGCGTTTCTTCTTCCATTGATTTAAGCTCTTCCATTGAACTCTCATGCTCTTCTAACATCAAGCGAATTTGATCGCGCGTAGCACGCAATTCCTCGTGAAGGCGTTCGATCTCGCGGCTCTGCATGTCTTCTCGACGGCGCGCTTCACTTCCAGCAATTCTTAATGAAATAGCAGCTTTAATTTCTTGCCACAAAGTAATTTGTTCGTGTGGAGCACGCGCAGCTGTAGTCGATAGTTCGAAAAAGACCAGGAACCATCGGCTTTGAGAGCCTTCTGACCGCAGCGGCAGAACGTCCACCGCCACCTCGCTCGGTTCACCGGCCACATCGATTTTTAACCCTGTCTTCCGTAAGGGAGTACCGTCGTTTATGATTTGGCGAATTGCACTAGAAATCGCCAGAAATATTGCCGGACGAGCGAGTCGCTGCAAATCATTGGTTGGCGCTCCAGGTGGATTCGTCAAAAATGGACTCGTATCACCACGAAATTCAACAACATTAAATTCTTCGTCGCATAACACGCTTGCCGGCGTATAACGTTGCGTAGCAATACGATCCGCTTCGCTTCGCAAGTGAGCCATAGTTGTTTCATGTGAACTTTGCGCCGCGGCAGTGGAAGGCGTCGACATTGCTTGCATCTTGCTTCCTGCTGGAGCGTGCACTCCACCAAACGAGAAGAATGGCCGACTGTGCAATGGCTTCTTGACGAAGAACTTTCCGCGCTTCAATTCAATTGCACCGAACAATTCTGAATAAGCACCTACGGTCTCCGACAAACCCAACATCAAAATTCCTTCACGTTGCAATGCGAAATGAAATGATGACATCACACGTTTTTGTAACGAAGGATCTAAATAGATAAGTAGATTGCGGCAACTGAGCAGATCAATGCGCGAGAACGGCGGATCGTAAGCGACATTCTGGCGCGCAAAGGTACAACAATCACGTATCGCTTTGATGATGCGATAGCGATCACCTTCTTTGACAAAAAACCGCTGTAGTCGTGCTGGCGAAACATTGCGAGCGATATTTTCAATGTAGCGTGCAGTACGCGCTGTATCAAGCGCTTCCTCACTGACGTCTGTGCCGAAGATCTGCATGGTCTTATTGATGTTGTGCTTGCTCAAATACTCATTCAAAGCAATGGCAATGGAATAAACTTCTTCACCGGTCGCGCATCCCGGTACCCATATGCGTATTGGCATCTGATTGCTCGATGCCTGTATGATCCGCGGAAAAATCGATTCCTCCAAAATCTCGAATACTTCTGAATCACGAAAAAACTCGGTGAACTTGATGAGCAGATCTCGACACAGGGCATGTGCTTCAGCAAGATCGGACTCTACGAGAGCTGTGTACTTAGCAAGATCGTTCATGTCATGAAGGGCAAGACGTCGCTTGAGCCGGCGCTCGATAGTGCCTGATTTATAGTGCGTAAAGTCCACGTTACAGTGAGTACGCAAGTGACGAAAAATGCGCTTTGCCAATTCGACTTCTTTCGTCTCAAAGCCATTTATGCCACTAACAGGTCGATGACGCACCAAACGAGCAAGTTCTTCGCCAAGTTGACGTGGCGAAAGAATCAAATCGATACAATTAAGACTGATTGCCGCACGAGGCATTTCATCGTTATGGGCAGATTCATCCTGTGCGAGCGTGAAGCCTCCATACTCTTTTATAGATTGCATACCGATCGCTCCATCGGAGCCCGGTCCAGACAGCAATACGCCGATTGCGTTAATGCTTTGATCCTTTGCCAAGGAATCGAACAAATCGTCGATAATCATCGCGGGCCCATACGATGAACCGCGCCGTTGTAAGTGCAAACATGCGTTTGAAACAGTGACAGATAATTTCAGCGGGGCAAGATAAACACTGTCACGACAAATCTTTACACTCTCCGTCATTTCAGTGAGATTCAGCTTGTCCTGCTTGTGTAGATACTCATGCAACGCCTTATGAGTGTGGTGATCTCCCTGGATGGTAATAATCATCGCAAATCCGCAATGCTTTGGAAGCGCATCGAGAAGATCATAAAATGCCGTAATGGCGCCCTCGCCCCCGCCTATGACGACAATGGGAAAGCCACCACCTACTGGCTCTGTAGTCTCTATTGCTTCTGACATTCGATATCCTCGTTGCATTCGCAAAATGCCAAGGTCGCATCGAGGTGAGGCGAATTTAGCGTTATCTACGTTATTTTAGTGCCTACTTACATTAACAGTATAAGGTGCATTCAATTAGTCTATTAAAAAATCATCGCCCCTTTCGCGGATAGGATCAATTCTCGCAATTGCTTCGAGCGTTCAACAGCTTCATCGACTGCCATCCCAATACTCGTAATTTCCTCCGGTATGGTGATATCTTTGAGCCGACTTAAAAGTCTCGACTGTTCTTGCAATGTACGTATCGCAGCCCACATGATTTCTTCACTCTTTAATTTATGAGTATAAATCAAACTTCGTAGTGAGAAGCCGTGACCTGTATGACATCGGAAACGTGCAGGATTGGAGCCTTTGATTTCCCAAAGCACACCGTCGCACTCAGGGCATGAAAACGTCGATGGACTTCCAATAGCATCCAACGTCTTCATAGGCTCACCTTGATTGAGACTAATGTCATACTCTTGTTCAACAATACGCACAGCATCATTCGCAGTCTGGGCTTTTGAATCGGCACTTGTCTGCACTAATTGCAAAAGCTTGGCCGCCATCTCATCCACTTTGAGACAATAATCCACGGTGACATGATCAAGTACACTTTTCGGCATGCTGGGCGTTTCCGCATCCAATGGATCTTGCACTATAGCAAGGCCACCGCGTTGTTTAATTGCTTGAAGACCGGCAGTACCATCATCAAAGCGACCACTCAAAATCACGCCAATGACACGCGATCCAAAATGAAGTGCCGCAGAACGAAAGAGAGGGTCGATCGCTGGCCGTGAGTGATGCTCCTTCGCTCCTCTTGAGAGACGCACCTGATGAGGTTCAATGAGCATGTGTCTATCTGGTGGCGCGATATATATTTGTCCTGAACGAATAAGTTGTCCATCGATTGCATGCATCGCGGGATTCAAGCCATGCGACGCTATTAAATTCGGCAGTAGTGATTGATGTGCACCGACATGAAGGACGATAAAAATGGCAGCGGGAAAATCAGCTCGAAGACTACTTGCCAACTTCAATAATGCAGGCACCCCACCTGCAGAGGCTCCAATTACAACAATGTCACGTCGTAATCCATTCATGCGACACAATTGCTAGGAGCCACTGCTCCGATCTGTTTTGTGTAATACCGGAATGCTTTCATCGTGACTTTCGAAATCATGTGCACTCCAAACTGAATTATCTCATGTGAGGAATAATGAATCGTATTTGATGCTTGCGCAGATGCGGTTGCTTCAGCGTCCTTCAACAAATTGGGCTAAAAAAAGCAACGAAGCACACAGCCAAGCATATGCCCGTTATAAATTAAGGATGCCAAACTCCTTACTCATATTGCCAGCGGCTATATACGACAATCATCGTCGGTGCTCACCGACGCCAAGATGACCTCTATGCGATTGAGTAACTGAAATAATCTCGCTGACTGGGTGCTGGCTGGACTAGTAAATGAGGAGAATCAAGTCGTAAGTGGCGAGTTAAGATTTGAACTAGATGATTCTGACTCGATCAAGAACCAAGGAAAGTCACTTCAGGAATTTCCTCGGTCTTGAGCATTTTTATGTGACGTATTTATACAGCGACTGATTTCGCTTCAACTGCATATTTTTCAATCTGATTGAAGTTCAAATAGCGATAAACATCATCTGCATCTTTGTTGATCACACCCATTTCGGCATGATATTCCGCAACCGTAGGAATGCGACCCACACGCGAAGCAATTGCGGCAAGTTCGGCTGAACACAAGTACACGTTGGCATTTTTACCCAGACGATTGGGGAAGTTGCGTGTACTAGTAGACATCACCGTCGCGCCCTCCTTTACCTGTGCCTGATTACCCATACACAAACTGCAACCCGGCATTTCCATACGTGCGCCAGCAGTACCAAAGGTTGCATAGTGTCCTTCCTTGGTGAGTTCTTCTTGATCCATACGCGTCGGTGGCGCCACCCATAACCGCGTAGGAATATCTTTTTTACCTTGCAGTAGTTTACCGGCAGCGCGGAAATGCCCAATGTTAGTCATACAAGAACCGATGAAGACTTCATCGATCTTGGCACCCGTCACTTCACTCAATACTTTCGCATCATCGGGATCATTGGGGCAACAGAGAATAGGTTCTTTGATATCAGCAAGATCAATTTCGATCACTGCGGCA
>JAICKZ010000221.1 GCA_025927665.1 Steroidobacteraceae bacterium
CGCTTTAATTGGTAGCGTTGATTTATGCACTGCACCGCTGACCGAACACAAACAGCGATTATATCTTGCATCCGAAACCAAGATAGCTGAAGCAAGTCATTGGTTGTGGTTGGGAAAGTCTGATCAAAGCAAACCCCGAGTCGGTGAATTACTGGACGTACAACATTTTGCTGATCGTGATATTTTAATTGCCTGGGCCAATGCACATTCACACAACCAGCTTGCCTTAAGTCGTGGTCAGTTTGTAAATGATGTTGATTGGAATTTTTTCGCAACGCACATCGAGCATAACCAGATATTCGATTACCGCATCAATCGCGGCCACTACGACAGCCAAAGCGGCGCAGTGATTGGTGAGTTTTTACGCAGTGATAGTCCTGCAACAACGTTAATACATTTCAATGCTGATACAGAAGGCCGCTATAGCATCATGGTAGTGAGACGCTAATACATAGCACAGACTACTTGCCACCTTATCTTGACAGACAACAAATCAATCAATCGCGAAATTCCTTAAACGCTTCCATACCGCTGCTTCACGGTCAGCTACGAGATTCAACGTATCACTCAGTGAGTTAAGCAGTGAGTTAAGACTCATCTCCTCGCGACCACGCACCATCTTTGTGGCACGCAATGCAAAACGTCGCCATTCATCACCTGCATCAGTTAATTCTTTGGCCGCTTGTTGAAGTGTCTCGTTATTGAGCAAAGTGCCTGCTTCCTGCAAAAACGACGCGTACAAAAAACGAAAGCCGGCACCGCCACTACCTACTTCTTCTTGCATGCGCACAATATGTGTCAAATACAAAGGCAGATAACGATCACGATCTGCATGTTTTTCCAACTTCAATATTTGCTTGCTCAGATAACGAATACCTTTGATGCCGATCATAGGGAAAATGGGTTGCATCATATTGCGATAATTGGCTTTGATGACTTTCGGTATCATTACCTTGTAGTTAATTTGTGACGGTACCGATGTGGGATGGTACATCAAACCTTTGGGTTGTAATGCTCCCTTGGCAAACCGTGCTTTTATTAATGCCTCGCGAGAGCATCGGGTCGTCATCTCAAATACAGGATCACTGATCAAGTAATCATTGCCATCACGACCATACACAATAATATTATGCCCATTGAAATGAAAACGAAATTGATCAGGTATGTAGGGCAGCCAGTAAATGCAGGTCTGCAAACCCACCACTTGACCTTTATCCAACGCTGCGTCCAGTGCCTCAGTTCCTTGTTGGACCGAACCGAATTTTTGTATGTTCATCGCAACACCCAAACGCTTAGGCATTGCTCTCATGATTGCACCCGGCCACATTCGATAGGAAATCAACGGCATGCCTGCTAGTTTCACAATAGGGATATAAGCAAATGCCAATGCTGAGGCTAATCCAAATGCCATGGGCTCACTTAATTCCAGACCAGCATGTGATACCAATGCAGAGACAACGCCACTTTCGCAATGCGCAGCCTGTTGATGCTGAAATTCCTTCATGACAATGTATTTCGCCCAGTGAATCAGAGATTAAAATATTAAGGATGCGAGGGTAATTGTCTTAGCTCAACTATGCTGACACCAAGAGCATCAGCATAACGTGACAACACTTTTTCAGAAAGTTTTGCATAGATACTTGGCTTGAAATGACGATGCACGCGCCAACGCCACAATCCAGTTATCATCACCAAGGTATCTAAATCCATACGCTTGCGATACATATGATATTCAAGCGCAGATGTTTTACCTTCACGCGCACGCTTCCAAGCATCGTCACGTTGATTGTTCATTTCTGCAACCGCCAATTCGGTTGAGAAACTTTCTGCTTCCCAACCCGTGGAACGCACTCCCACATATTTACCATTCTCATCCATCGCATACAGAAGTTTACTTAGTCCTTCGTAAGTGGATGAATGATCTTGAGGTACAGATTGCTTGTCCACTTTAAATCTCAATAAAATTACATCACGGTAAGATGCATAAATCCCGTAGAGAAACGGCCGCTTTCTGGCACAAAGCATAATAAGCGCTGCCCAGATTGTAGTTTTCCAGAACGTACCAACTCATCAAGCATAATATAGATGGATGCAGAGCCAGTATTGCCATTGTAAGATAGATTGTTGAACCAACGATCCTGCGGAATATCTACGCCGGCTTTGACCATGTGGGCATACACACTATCGCGAAAAAACTTGGATGAATAATGCGGCAAAAAATGATCGATCTGTTCGGCGCATAAACTGCGCTTTGTCATCAAAGTATGCAAAATCTTTTCCAATACAGACAGTCCCTGCTCGTTCAACAGCTTTACGTCCTGACGCACTGACATGATATTATTTCGTTCACGTTCTGCAGGCGTGAATTGTGCCCATCCTGTTACTTTACCATCAGCAGCTTTTACCGCACCTGCATACATACACGTCTCCATTGTTCCTGCATAAGAAAATAGATCAATCCAATCGACACGTAAATTCGTCTGACTCGTTCGTCGTGTCGATTCCAGTAACACTGCACCAGCACCATCGGATAACATCCAGCGGAGAAAATCACGATCAAATGCCAACTCTGGCTTAGCTTCCAATTCACTACTATCCGATTCGGTTCGCAAATTTTTCGCATTCATCATTACGGAAGATAATTCCGAACCTGTTGCTACGGCGTTTTTGCATCCAGAGGCGACCATTAAATATGCATATTTCAGTGCAGCTAAACCACTTAAACATATGCCAGTAGTAGCCACTGCCTCCAACGGTGGCAAAGCCAATTCACCGTGAACCATGGAAGCGTGGCTGGGCAGCAATTGATCAGCAATCGAAGTGCCGCATGCGAGGCATTCCAGCTGCTGAAGATCAAAACCCGTCTGACTGAGACCACGTACTGCAGCAGCAGTAAGGCTAGCATTATTATGTGTTGATTCGAGTGTTACCGGATCAATGCAATAATATCGAGTCTTGATACCATTACTGCGTAACACAGTAGGGCGAGCACGTGATGGCTTGTCACCTAGCTGGCCCAGAATATTTTCCATCTGATCATTTGTCACCGGTGCATTGGGAAGAAATGCCGATGTGCCTGTTATATAAACCTCGTTGCTCATGGCTAACTTTCCACTTGATGAATAATTCTTTCCATTAATTCACCCGAAGGTGCCGCAAAGTATTGACGCTGACGTGCAACGCGCGCCGGCGTAAATGGAGCAAGTAGAGTCTTTAGCATAAATATTATAGGAACAACGGTTACTAACATAGTAATCAGAAATAGCACATAAATACTTAGTACTACTCTACGCAATGATCCACCAGGACGACCACAAGCACGTAGCAACGTACCCCAAAGACGAAAACTGCGCCGCCCTATCGTCTCAGAACCAATTAGCTCCGGATGTACAGTAACTGCACCTAACCCCTTTAACATAGAGTGTGTATCACTAATCGAACGTAGCGGTAACTGTGTGGCAATTGCCTTACCAAAGCGTGACGCAGTATGAATATCACTTTCCCACACTCCAGCGCGTGGCAGGAAACCTTTCAAATAAGGTCCACGATTCCCACTTAATACCCACCAAGGAGTAGTAATTACAGTCACTGCACCGTGAGTACGCTCCGGCAAAGCAATGTGATCTATTAAATGCGCACCTATTTGATTAAGCAGTTCTTTAACACGCTCCTGAGCCATCAACCACATATTGCGACAGCCAACCAACGTCACTATTGGCTTACCATTCAATAAACGTTTTGCCTGCTCGCTTTGTAAAAATGCAATCGTTGGCAATGACGGTGATAGAAACCATACTTGATACGCGATAATGATCAAATCAAACTCAACATCATCAGCAATATTGAGCGGCTGAATGGGATCGGGGTCAGCATGAATGCATTCGGGAAAAGTATCGAAAAAGCGCCAAAAGGGCCACGGAAATGGATAAGGCTTGACTGGTTTGAGCTCAGCATCGACTACTTCGATCATTGTTGAATCACGCAATGGTTGCGTAATCGACTCAACAATATCTCGCAGTTGACCGGACTGCGAGAACCAGATGATCAGCACGCGCTTCATGTTATCGACTCAGTTCGTGTGGTGTCAGGCATCAGTTGTAAATTGCCATCCACCAGCAAATCATGTGATGCATTCTTTGCATCTGATGTCATTCGCCAACACTTGAAGCGCAACGAGCTTTGCTCTGGCGCAGCAAACTCAACGACAAAAGATTGTTGCGGTAACAGTCTTTGCAAGAATTTCAATTTACGTATTCCCGTAACACGTAACATGGGCAGTTGACGTCGTGCTTCGTCCAAAATAAAACTGAGAAAAACCACGCCAGGCACCACCGGCATTGCTGGAAAATGACCAGGAAGTGACGGGTGCGCAGAATTCACGGACAATGGGTAACTGGAGATTGAAGACATCGAAATAGTTTGTAGTTTATTAATGATCGTAAGTATACGGTGTTCGCCCCTGTACAATCCATTTTACCACTACCTTTGTCAATTCCATGCTAGAAAAACATCAGATTGAACCGCTACTTCCACACCGAGGGGCCATGTTTTTGTTGGAAAAAGCGATCCACTATGATCGTGATCAGATCATCTGCAGCACTGGAACCCATCGCGACCTAAATAACCCATTACGTCACGCCGATTGTTTACCGGCACATGCAACCATTGAATACGCCGCGCAGGCAGCAGGCGTTCATGGCGGGCTTTTACAGCGTGATCAATTCCCCCATGCTTCGGTTCAAATGGGCTACTTGGCGGTCATTAGCAATATGCAGTGGCAAGTGGAAAGACTGGATGATTTGTCTGAAGAATTAATTATTCATGCACGCCGTACTGCAGTCACGTCAGGTGGCTGCGCCTATCAAGCGCGCATCGAACATAAAGGTAGCGTCATCATGTCCGGCAATTTAATTATCGCAACACCAACAGAACATGAAGTTTTGTGATAGCCACTACATTAAATTAATCCTAACACTTGGCAAACGAAGTAATAGGCAATGCCAACATATTCATGAGCAACGAGATCCATAACCATAAAATTATAGAACACCGGTATTGCGTGAAATGAAGCAGTGATATATTCCGCGCGCACCAGAGTGGCATGAATACCATAGTGAGAAAAGATCAGTTGACTGCGATACATATGAAAGCCCGAAGTCACCAGCACAATGGTGTCTGGCTGTAATGTCTTTAGCAAAGGTTGAATGAATTTCGCATTCTGCAAAGTGTTTTTGCTTTGCTCTTCTGTTAGCAAATCTGAAGTTGGAACACCTAAGCGACGCAGTGCCAATCCATAAATTGCCGCTTCCGCCGCACCGTGATGCTGCGGATCACCGCCCGTCACCAGCACTGTACATACGCCACCATGTTGTTTACATGAAATATATTGTGCATACGCTCTGGTTAATCGCGCATTACCAATCGCATTGGTCTCAACATCATTACTCAATGCAACCTTTTCCGTACCTGCACCCAATAAGATGATGACCGATCGTGCACCCCATTGCC
>JAICKZ010000273.1 GCA_025927665.1 Steroidobacteraceae bacterium
ACTTCGTGACTTGTAACGTTTACTTAAATGTTCGGCACGCAATTGACTCATGGCACAGTGTTTTTCGACTTCGTGTTGATGGCAGGACTAATGGTGCAGTTAATACGTTCGCCATGTTGCTCTTCGCGATTAGCAAAGACTCGTTGCTGCGCGATGTTATATACCAATGCCACGGCATGACATTCATTTTGCCCATAACTGACCCAGGCATTATTGCTTAGACGTACGGTGTGTTGCGCCAAATCGTAATCAATGGCGTTTGCATGGCCTTGCGCAACGATTTGTTTTGCAGCGTCGCGTTGTTCAAAGGTGGCAGGCTCACCCGCGAGATGTAGTGTGCTGATTTGATTGTTGCTGAAGCTGACGATGGCTATATCAGCGCTACTGTGACCTTCAGGTGTCGTAATCTCAACTTTATTTTTGAAAGTCCAGCGACTATTGTTGAAGTCTTTGATGTCGGTGGTGCGTGCTTCGCCTGCTTTAATAACGTAACCGCTTTGTGTGCTGATACGAACCTCAGTCACTACCATTAAATTGCTGGGGCCATCCAGCTCAAATGATGAAGCGTCCAGGACGGGTCTGTCCGCGATTGCAGCCGGTGCTGCTGCTGCATAATTCGTAAGCAACAGTAAAGTACAGCACAAGTAAAATTTAATGCGCAACAAATTCACCATGAACCTGTGATTCCAGACGAATGATTTGATGTTGTAGATTAGCCTGCAATCCTACTGCCGTCAGTAATTGCTTGTTCATCGTGATACTAACTTTGCCGGGTGCATGCGCGACATTGTTGACGGTATCAACACTCAATTCGTCAGTGCGCAAAACAATGGGCATCGTGGTATGTGAGTCTTGAGGCTGCAAAACAACATCGCCATTAAACGTGATGACGCGAGTATCTTCTTCTAGATCGCCATTGTTGGCGGTTAATAACCACGGCGATGACAATTGTGTAGCGTTCATATAGTTGACAGTGACTTGTTCAAGTTGAACATGCTGGTGTGCCGCATCTTCTGATATGGCATCAGCGCGCAAGGTGAAACGTGGTTTGCCATCCATGCCAGTGTCAACAATGGTGGCTTGCTTCATATAGAAACTGGGTGGTGCAGTGGTCGCCGGTGCAACAGTAACTTCGTCATCATGCCTGTTAAACAGATTAAGTATGGCCAGCAACGCAGCACAAACGATGGCGATTAAAATCACCGGCCAGTTCATGCGCTGATTCCAGCGCTGGCTTTTAATATCAAATCGCAGACTTCACGCACTGCACCTTGTCCACCATAAGACTGGGTAACGTGATGCGCTGCTGCGCGTACTTGCGGATGCGCATCCGCCACCGCGACTGCCAGTTGTGCTAATTCAAGCATTGGAATATCGGGAGTGTCATCGCCGACACAAGCGATACCTTCGTTGATATGGAGTTCATCCAATAGTTGTTGCAGTATTTTGCGCTTGTCTTGCACACCTTGTTTAACGTGACGAATCCCCAGTTCTTGCATACGCAGATCCACCGCAGCAGAATGACGACCGGAGATAATCGCGATCTCAATGCCGCTCTTTCGTAGTTGTACCAAACCTGCGCCGTCCCGCACATGAAACACTTTCAGTGCCTCGCCTTTTGCGTCGAAGTACAGACGGCCATCGGTGAGCACACCGTCCACATCCAATACCAATAGACGAATGTTCGCGGCGCGTTGCTGTAGAGTAAGAGTTGAATTGACTATGTCACTCATTACATGACACCGGCACGAAATAAATCATGAACGTTCAATGCCCCAATGACCACATGCTGATCATTGACAACGGGCAACACTGTGATCTTGTATTTCTCCATCAAGTGAACTGCACTGGCGGCCAACATGCGCGCCGTGGCAACTTTTGGATTGGCTGTCATCACTTCGCCCATCAACGTGGCATGAAAATCGATTTGCTTGTCCAACGTACGGCGCAGATCACCATCCGTAAATACGCCGAGTAAGTGATGATGTTCATCAACAATGGTGGTCATACCCAAGCGTTTGCGCGTCATTTCCTTCAAACCTTCACGCAATAACGTATCGGCTGTGACCAAAGGCAAAGCATCGCCGGTATGCATCACGTCTTCAACATACAGCAATAAGCGTCGTCCCAATGATCCTGCCGGATGTGAACGAGCGAAATCTTCTTCGGTAAAACCACGTGCTTCCAGTATCGCAACAGCAAGTGCATCGGACAATGCCAGTGTGGCGGTAGTGCTGGCCGTGGGAGCAAGATTTAAAGGACAGGCTTCATTTGCAACACTAATGTCCAATACTATAGTTGCGGCGCGACCCAACGCGGAATCGCGGCGACTGGTCATTGCAATCAAGGGCACATTGATACGTTTGATAACTGGCAACAGAATAGTTAACTCATCAGTTTCACCAGAATAAGAAATGGCAATGACCAAATCCTGCGGCGTAATCATGCCAATGTCGCCATGACTGGCTTCGCCCGGATGAACAAAAAACGCCGGCGTGCCGGTGCTGGCAAAAGTTGCCGCCAACTTGTTGCCAATATGGCCGGACTTCCCCATGCCCGTGACCACGACGCGACCTTTGCAGTCCAAAATCAACTGACATGCATTTACAAATGTATCGTCGAGACGCGGGACCAGCGCGGTAATCGCACCGGCCTCAGTTTCGAGTACGGCACGTCCACGAGCCAAAGTGCGCTCTTTGTCAAAAGGAAGTGTCATGACCCTATGCTAACGCAGGATGAGCATAATGTGACGGTTAAATAACTGCTGCATACGTTCGTCCAGACATTGAGCCACCTAATTCAATCCACAATTCCATCCATATTGATGGATGATTTCTTTTATCATGCGCGCTGGTTCTATTCAGTAAGAGGCGATGATGACACCCGCGCAGATTGAACAGCTGATCAAGACCGCGATACCCAATGTTCAGGTGGCAGTGCAATCGGATGACAACACGCATTTTTCTGCGCTGATTGTTAGCGACGCATTTGTGGGAAAGCGTACTTTGCAACGTCATCAACTGGTTTATGCGGCGCTTGGGTCACGAATGGGAAACGAAATTCACGCACTGACCATGCAAACTTTGACCGTCGCGGAATCGCAGGCACAAGGCGTTCAGCAATAAAAATCATTTTTTGAGGCTTACAAGTGGATCGATTACAAATTGAAGGCGGTGTAGCGCTTGCAGGCGAAGTGCACATCTCAGGTGCCAAGAACGCCGCATTACCCATCATTGCGGGTGCATTGTTGGCTGATGGCCCGGTGCTGTTATCCAACATTCCTCATCTGCGTGACATTACCACTATGCTCGCGCTATTGGCGAATATGGGTGTACGTACGACGCTAGACGATAAGATGCGTGTGGAAATTGATGCGCGCAATACCAATAAATTTATGGCTCCGTATGAATTAGTTAAGACCATGCGCGCCTCTATTCTGGTGCTAGGTCCGTTATTGGCGCGATTTGGTCAGGCAGAAGTATCGCTTCCTGGTGGCTGCGCCATCGGTGCACGCCCCGTGAATTTACATGTGGAAGGACTACGTGCCATGGGTGCCGACATTCATATTGATCATGGTTATATCCATGCCCAAGTGAAGAGACTAAAAGGTGCGCGACTGACGCTCGAAACCGTCACGGTGACAGGTACAGAAAATTTAATGATGGCCGCAACGTTGGCCGATGGTGAAACCACTATTGAGAATGCTGCGCGCGAACCTGAAGTGGTCGACCTTGCCAATTTCTTAAAGGCAATGGGTGCGAACATACAAGGTGCCGGTACTGACAAGATTGTGATTCAAGGTGTTGAGAAACTGCATCGCACCGATTATCAAGTGATGCCTGATCGCATCGAAGCAGGCACTTATCTGGTCGCTGCAGCGATTACCGGCGGCAAAGTGAAATTGCAAGGTGCACGTGCGGATCACTTGAATGCCGTGCTACTTAAGCTTAAAGAAGCAGGGGCAATGATTGAATCGGGCGATGATTGGATCATTCTGGACATGCAAGGTAAGCGTCCCAAAGCGGTTGACATTTGCACTGCGCCGTTTCCTGCATTTCCTACCGACATGCAGGCGCAATTCGCGGCACTTAATTGCATTGCCGAGGGTGCAAGCACGGTAGTCGAAACTATTTTTGAAAATCGTTTTATGCATATGAATGAATTGCAACGCATGGGCGCGGATATCCGTATCGAAGGTCATTCAGCATTTATCAAAGGAGTATCACTACTCACTGCGGCACCGGTGATGGCCACTGATTTGC